>DAOKZM010000025.1:0-10892 GCA_035325665.1 Thermomicrobiales bacterium
GAGGCGCACACCGCCCACACGTTCGCCAGCGAGATCGCCGACCTCGGCCCGATCACCCATGCGCGGGTGAAAATCATCCCGGACGGCGGGGTTAGCCGGATTCGGCTGTTCGGCGAGCCGGTGCGTTAGACCGCCACCAGCGCCTCGGCGCAGGCGATCGGGATCTCCCATCCGCCGGTCTCGTCGTCGATGTCCCACCAGGCGGAGAGGACGGCCTGGGCGATCCCCCAGCCGCGAACGCGCTGGCGGTCGAGGTCGAGCCGCTCGGAGAGCAAGTCGATCCGTCGCGAGAGCAGGCGCGGCAGTTGGGGCATTGTGGCGATCTCCGGGATCGGGTTACGCAGCAGCGCGCCCGGCTCGTAGGCCGGCTCGCCGACGATCCCCTTCGGGTCGATCGCCAGCCAGGGCGCGCGGCTGGCGGCGAGGATGTTCTCGTGATGCAGGTCGCCGTGCAGCACCACCAGCGCGCTCATCGACGGCAGCAGCTCGGCGAAGAGCGCCTCAGCCTGCTCGACCAGCCAGCGCGGCAGCGGACCAGTGCCGCCGTCGAAGCGCTCGCGTAGCCGGGCCAGCCCGCGCGCCCAGTCGGCGACGTGCGGGAAGCCGTGCGCGGCCGGCTCCGGTTGCCACATCTCAGCCATGACATCGGCGGCAATCGCCATCGCCTCATCGTCACCCTCGACCGCACGGAGCATCGTCCCCGGCTCGAGCCGTTCGAGGAGCGTCGCTCCAAACTCGCGGTCGGCCTCCAGCAGCCGGACCATTCCGCGTCCGTCGCACAGCCGCAACATCTCGACGCCCGGCCATGTCTCGGCGTCGGGGTAGCCGACCTTCAGCATCGCGCGGGCGCCGTCGCGCCGCTCAGCCGGCGCGACCCAAGTGAACGACAGATTCGCCACTGGCGGGCCGACAACCAGCCCCCACTCCTCTGCCACCTGCTCGACGATCCCCGGCAGGCGCGCCAGCCAGTCGTCCGCGGCAGCGACGCCGTAGACGCCGCGCATCCGCTCGGCGAAGGACGCTGGTATCGGGAATCCCCCGTCGATCACCGCTTCTCCGGCCGACCGGCTACAGCAACGGCCGGCTCTGCGGCGGGCGTTGCCCCACGCCGGTACGACTCCGGCGCCAGGATGGCGAAGGCGATCCCGGCGACGACGACCATGATCGCGGTGCCGTAGAGCGCGGCCTCGGTCGAGAAGATGTCGGCGGCGAAGCCAAGACCGAGTGGGCCAGCGACGTAGCCGAAGTCGGCCAGCATCCGGTACGTGCCCATCGCCTGCGCGGTCATGCCGGGTGGCGCCATGTCGGCCGCATAGGCAGTCGGGGCAGCGGCGGCGATCCCCGAGGCGCAGGCCCAGGCGCCGCAGGCGATGATGAAGGTCGTGAAGCTGCTGGCCATCGCAAATGCCAGCAGCGCGACGCCGCTGAGCAGCGTGCTCGGCACGATGACCATCTTGCGCCCGAAACGGTCCACTAGCACGCCACTGGGGTAGGCGAGGATCAGACCCATGATCGAGATCATCGCCAGTCCGGCGCCGATCTGTCCCGCGGCCAGCCCGATCTTGTTCTCGGCCAGCGTCGGGATGAGCGTGAACAGGCCGCCCGTGCGAGCGAAGAAGGTGGCGAACGAGACGATAGAGATCAGGAGGAAGCCCATCTGCGCCGTCAGTACGCGGATCTGCGTCGCGAATGGCGCCGGCTTGGCGTCCACCTCCGGCGATCCGTCGGTCCGCAGGTTACGGGTCTCCGGGACGCGGAACCAGGCCAGCACCGCGACGATCGTCCCCAGCACCGCGTAGACGAAGAACGGCGCCTCCAGCGAGATGTACTGCGCCAGGAAGCCGCCCGGCAGCGGGCCGAGCCCGACGGCGAACATAAACGTGCCCATGTAGATCGACATCATGCGGCCGCGGTTCGCCGGCTGGGAGATGTCGGCGATCATCACCTGCGTGCCGGTGATGACCATCGCCGCCCCGGCGCCGGCCACGAAGCGGCCGATGAGGAACACGGTGTAGTCCGGCGCGACGCCGCAGATGACGTTGCCTAGGACAGTGACCGCGCCGCCGAGCGCCAGCGCCTCGCGCCGGCCGTAGCGGTCGGCGATGATGCCGGTCGGGACGTTCAGCAGGAATCGGGCGAGGCCATAGATCGCGATCGTCAGCCCGATCGCCGCCTTCGACACGCCGAACGACTCGGCGTAGAGCGGCACAACCGGCACGATGCTGCCGAAGCCAAGCTGGTTGAACCCGATCAGGACGCAGACCCAGATCAGAATGCGGTTGCGTTGGTAGAACCCGCGAATGCCGGGCGCTACGGCGTCCGGATCACGCGAGGGCGGGCGCCCGTCGGCGGCCATCGGCCCACCTTCCCTCAATCCAGCGGAGGATAGCGTCTGCGTATGCGCCGCGCTAGCGCTGTCCGCGAATCCAATCCGTGCGGACGAACTGGAAATCGAGTAGAACAACACTATCCGACAGACGAACGAAGGGGGTCAACTCCGATGCGACCATTCCGCCTCTTCGCCGCAACCGGCTCGGCTGTGGCCCGGCTCGATGTCGACGGCGACGGACGTATTCGAACCATGACATCGCTCGACGGGTCCGGCGCGCAGTGCGTCGCGGTCGACCCGACCGACTCGAACCGGGTCTTCGTGGGGACCTTCGACGCGGGCGTGTATCGCACGCGCGACGCTGGCGAGTCCTGGGAGCGCGTCAACCACGGCCTGCCGCACCAGCGCGTGCTCTCGATCGCCGTCTCCCCCAGCCGACGGGTAGACGGTATGCAGGCGGTCTACGCCGGGACCGAGCCGAGCCGCCTCTATCAGGATATGCCGGCGCTAACTGACCTGCCGAGCGCGCCTTCCTGGTCGTTCCCGCCCCGGCCGTGGACCAGCCACGTCCGCTGGATCGCGCCGCACCACGACGACCCTGACCTGCTATTTGCCGGCATCGAGCTTGGCGGCGTCATGCGCTCGGCCGATGGGGGCGCGACCTGGGAGGACCGCAAGCCGGGCTCCTACCACGATTCACACGCCGTCCTGACCCACGCGCTCGCGCCGGGCCGAGTCTACGAGGCGGCCGGCGGCGGCGTGGCGCTCTCCGACGACGCAGGCGCCACCTGGCGCGAGGTGGATGACGGCATGGACCGTCACTACGTCTGGGGGCTGGCCGTCGATTCTGCCGACCCCGACCTGTGGTACGTCTCGGCCAGCTTCTCGGCCCGCGACGCGCACCACACGTCCGGACAGGCCAAGGCGCGCATCTACCGCAAGCGCGGCAGCGAACCGTGGCAGCCGCTCGCCAGCCTTCCCGACCCGCTGCCGTCGATGCCCTACGCGCTCCTGGCGCTCCACGATCGCCCCGGCACGCTCGTCGCCGGCATGCACGACGGCGAAATCCTCCTCAGCAAAGACGCCGGGGAGACTTGGACCCATCTCGACATTCGCCTGCCCTCGCTCCTGGCGCTGAGCGAGGCGCGCATGTAAGGGCGTATCGCACACGCCCGTTCGGCCCCGGACTCGCCCGGCCGACACCCCCCGTCCGGCTCCCGCTGCGGACGGGTCGTGTGTCCGGCCGGGCGCATGCGATACATCCTCTCATCCCTCGTCCCTCATCCCTTCGTCCCACAGCGCCCGCATCCCAGCGCTGGTCACGAGTAGCTCGTCCAGCGTTCCCTGTGCTTCGACCTGACCGTCGTTGAGCACGACGATCTGGTCGGCGCGGTCGAGGGTGGCGCGACGATGCGAGACGGCAAGGACGGTGACATCGCCGGTCAGCAGGCGATCCCAGAGGACACGCTCGGTCTCGACGTCCAGCGCGCTGGATAGGTCGTCGATCACCAGCAGGTCGGCGCGGCGGACGAGCATCCGCGCCGCCGCGGCGCGTTGGACCTGGCCGCCTGACAGCTTCACCCCGCGCGTGCCGACCGGCGTCTCCAGCCCCCGTTCGAGCGTCTGCACGTCCTCCTCCAACACAGCGCCGTGCAGCGCGGCGGCGAGGACGGCGGGGTCATCCGGCCAACCGAGCAGGATGTTCTGGCGGAGCGTCTCGCTGAACAGGCGTGGCGCCTGCGCGGTGTAGGCGGCGCGCGGCGGTACCAGGAACGTCGCCGGGTCGTCGACCAGATCGCCGTTCCAGCGAATCTCACCGGCATCGGACGGCAGCAGCCCGAGCAACGCCCGCAGCAACGTCGTCTTGCCCGCGCCGACACGCCCCGTGACGACGGTGAGCGTCCCGCGCGGTATTCGCAGACTCACTCGCTCGATGCCACGCCCCGTCTCCGGGTGGCAGCACGTCAGACCGCTGACCTCCAGTAGCCTCAACTGGTCGGTGTTCCGCGGCGGCTGGGGCAGCTCGGGCAGCGGGCCGCGCAGGTGGAGCGGTGCGTGCGCCACCAGCGCCCCGGCCGGCGCGCCGGTCATCAGAACGTCCATACGCTGGAAGGCCACCCCCGTCTGCTGGTAGTGGGCGAGGAAACGACCCAGCCCGTCGGTGAACTCGGCGACGAAGCCGAGGTAGGCGATGAACAGCACGAAGTCACCGACCGTCATGCTGCCATCGCGGAGGCTGCCGGCCGCCAAGAGCATGACCAGCCCGGCGCCGATGCTGACCGTGTTGGCGGTGATCGCGTCGAGCGCCGCGGTCAGCAGCCGGTCGGAGAGCATCGCCGCCCGCCGCCGCTCGCTGAGCCGGCGGAAGTGGGCGACCGCGCGCTCCTGGGCGCCGGCCGCCTGCAGCGCCGGCGCCGCCCCGACGATGTCCCCGATCGCGGCGGTAACGTCGCTCGTCGCCTGGCTGCTCGCGGCCCGGCGCCGTCCCAGCGCGGCACTCGCCCGCCGCGCCACCGCGACGACGAACAGCATCGGCGCGAAGACGACCAGCGTCACCCTCGCGTCGATCCGCAGCATGATCGCGAACGCGACGATGGCGAACAGACCGGTCCCGACGACGTCGTCGGCCCAGTCGAGGGCGTCCTCGGCAAGGTAGGCATCATCGCGGAAGCGGCTGAGCGTCTCGCCGACCGGGCCGGGCAGTGCCCGCGCGCCCGGCTGGTCGAGGACGGTCCGCAGCAGGATGCGCCGGATCTGCCCGCTCATCACGAAGCGCATGATCGTCTCGACGAGCCCGCCGGCGAGGTAGAGCGCCGACCTGACCACCGCGACGATCACGAGCAGCGCGATCAGCCCGTCCGTCCCAACCGACAGGCTGGCCTTACCGGTCAGCGTGTCGAAGAACGCGCGGGCGATCAGGCCCGGCGCCAGCGGCGAGAGGTGGATCGCCGTCCAGAGCGAGACGTGGAGCAGCGAGAGTCCCGGTCGCGAGCGGGCCATCGCGATCACGTTGCGCCAGGTCGGTGTCTGCCGGACGTTCGCGGCGCTCATACGCGCGCCTCCTCTCCGGCGATCCGCAGTAGCTCGGCGAACCGCGAGCCGGGGTCGCTCGCCAGTGAGACGCGTGGCCCATGCTCGCGAACCCTGCCGTCCTCGAGCACGAGGATGTCGTCGGCGAAGGCGATCGTGTCAAGCCGATGGGCGACGATGATGCCCGTCCTGCCCTCGAGCAGCCGGCCGAGCGCGTCATGCAGCAGCCGCTCGGAGGCCGGGTCGAGCCGCGACGACGCCTCGTCCAGGATCACGACATCCGGGTCACGCAGGAAGAGACGCGCGCAGGCGAGGAGCTGGGCCTGGCCGGCCGAAAGGCTGACCCCGCCGATCCCGAGCCGCGTCCCCAGCCCCTCCGGCAAATCGCGTAGCCAGCCGCCCAGCCCGAGCGCGCCGAGGACCGAGAGGAGCCGGACGTCGTCCACCTCGTCGTCGAACAGCGTGAGGTTATCGCGGATGCTGGCGTTGAACAGGTGGACCTCCTGGCTCACCAAGCCGATGCGCCCTCGGAGGTCGGCCAGCCCGACGCCCCGGATATCGACGCCACCCAGACGCACCGCACCGGCGTCGGGGTCGTGGAAGCGCGGGAGCAGCCGGGTGAGCGTCGTCTTGCCGCTGCCAGTACGCCCGACGATACCCAGGACGCGCCCCGCCCCGAGCCGCACGTTGACGTCGCGCAGGACCGGCACACCTGCGGCGTAGCCGAACGACACGCCGTCGAGCTCGACCGACAGCGGCCCTGCTGGCAGCCTGGTGTCGCCGCCATCGACGAGGCGCGGCGCGACGGAGAGCAGCGCCTCGACGCGGGCGATGCTGGCGTCGGCCTGCTGGAGGTCCTGGACCTCGTTGCGGATCTGTTCGGTCGGCCGGCGCAGCACGTCGGTGTACTGGAAGATCAGGTAGACCGCGCCGATCGTCAGCGCGCCGGAGCGATACTGCATCGCGCCGAGGCCGAACGCGACCGCCGTCCCGATCGCGAACAGTCCCTGGCTACTGACGGCCAGCGCGTAGCCCCACATGCCCGCTTTCAGCCAGGCCCGCATCCAGGCCCGCATCACCTCGGCGCAGCGCCGCAGCACGAACGGGCCAGCCCCGGAGGAGCGGACATCCTCCGTGCCAGCGAGATACTCACTCAGGAAGCCGTAGAAGCCAGCGCTGGCCTGTCGCTCGGCCTCCCAGGCGGGAGTCGCGGCGGCACGGATACGCAGCATGGCCAGCAGGCCCACGAGGACGAAGCCGCCCATCCCGAGCCCCACCCGCCAGTCCACGCGGAACAGCAGGCCGAGGACGACGACGACCAGGATCATGTTGCCGAGGACGTAGACCACGAAACGCGAGAAGAAACGGGCCAGGATGGCGACGTCCCCGTCCACGCGCTCGATCAACTCGCCGGATGTGTGGGCAGCGTGGAAGCCGGCGTCGAGCCGCAGGACGTGCGCGACGAGGTCGGCGCGCAGCGCGTTAGTCGCGGTCCAGCTGACGCTCTCGGCCACCCAGGCCTCGGCGACGCCGGCAGCCTGCCCCGCCAGCCCGACGGCCATCGTCAGCAGCGCGATCGCGATCAGGTCGCGCAGCGTCGCGCCCGCGGCAGCGCGGTCGATGAACTGGCTGGCCAGCAGCGGCGTTCCGACCTGCACGGCGATCGAGCAGAGCAGGATGAGCGCGAGCAAGCCCATCCGCGGCCATTGGGACCGCAGGTACCTGGCAAGCAGCCGCCAGTAGCGACCGAGCGTTTGAAGCTGTCTGGGGAGCCTACTCCTGGAAGCGACCTCCCGCGCCGTTGGAGAGATCGAGATGCCGGACATGAATGACGCTTTCGTTGAAGAATCGACGGGACTGTGGACTCTTCAACGTCGTCGCCAGCATCAAACACCTCTTCCGCACATTTCGACGCGATCGTCAGTGGGCACCAGCGCCTGTGGGCGACCTGGCCTTGCGGATAGTAGCAGCCATTCGGGAGCTTGGCAAGCGACGAGGGCCGGCCGGCGCCGGCCCCCGCTGACGCTCGCTATCCGGGCAACGCGTCCCCGTAGAACGCGACGACGTCCTCGCGGAACTGCTGACGGCAGCCGTCGTCGATGTACATCATGTGGCCGGCCTCGTAAGCGGCGTAGCGGATATCGCCGCGTCGCGATGGCTCCAGCCCGAGGTGGTTCATCGTGTACTGGATCGCGTAGTACGGGGTCGCCAGGTCGTAGTAGCCGTAGGCGACGAGCACCTTCAGGTGCGGGTTGCGGTTGAACGCGGTGCGTAGCGGCGCGCTCGTGTCGAGGTAGCCGTTGCGAACCGAGTCGAACTTCCACTTCTGGTTGACCGCCATCGAGAGCGTCTCGTAGACGAGGTCGCTCTCGAACTTCAGCGCGCCGCGAAGGTAGTCGTTGACCATCGCCGTGAACGGGGCGCCGGGGTGGACCATGCTCGGGTCGACCTCCGGCATCTCGGTGACGGCGAGCGTATCCACGCCGGTGAAGCGGCTGTCGAGCCGGCCGACCGTGCGCTTCTCGTCGCGCAGCAGCTCCTTACAGAAGCGCATGATCTGGATGCGCAGGTTACTGTTATCGACGAAGCGCTCATCCAGGCCGGTATACCCAGCCACGCGCCGGACGACTTCGGCGCGCTCGTCGTTCGCGATCGCATCCCCCTGGACCAGAGCCAGCAGGTAGTCGCCCATCGCGTACTCCTCGACCTCGGCGAGGAAGTCGGTCAACTCGCGCGACTGGTATTCGTCCGGCAGGCGCTTGTGGTACCAGGCGGTCGCCGCGAACGACGGCAGGAAGAGAGTGTACGGCAGGTCGTTATGCCCAATCCCCCACATATCGAGCGTCGCGTAGGAGAGCACCGCCGAGACGAGCGTGATCCCGTTGAGCGCGATTCCCCGCTCGACCAGGTGGCCAGCCAGCCCAGCGGCGCGGAGCGTGCCGTAGCTCTCCCCGGCCAGAAAGAGCGGCGACGACCAGCGCCGGTAACGGGTCAGGTAGAGGCGGATGAACTCGCCGACCGACTCGATGTCGCCCTTGTAGCCGTAGTACTTCTCCTCCAGCTCCGGCGTCGCCGCCCGGCTATAGCCGGTGCCGACCGGGTCGATGAAGACGAGGTCGGTCTCGGCCAGCCAGCTCTCGTCGTTGTCTACCATCCGGAACGGCGGCGGCGGCATCGTGCCATCGGCGTTCAGGTGGACGCGCTTCGGCCCGAGCGCCCCCATGTGCAGCCAGATCGACGAGGAGCCGGGGCCGCCGTTGAACGCGAACGTCAGCGGGCGCGGCGCGGCGCCATCGGCGTTGTCGAGCGTGTAGGCGACGAAGAAGATCTGCGCCTCGATCTCGTCCTTGGCGTTACGCAGCGGCATCAACCCGGCCGTCACGTCGTAGGCGAGCGTCTGGCCGCGAATCGTCGCCTCGTGGCGCGTGGTTACTGGGGCCTGCTCCTTCAGCTCGCGCTTCCCTGCCTCACCGCCGTTCGTCTTCGCCTGCTCTTCGTCCGCCACGCATCCCGTCCTTCCCTGACAACAACGCCGGCGACGTTGCCGGCCCTCGATCGGCGACGAGGATACTCTCGGCCTGTGCCGTCTCGCCGCGCCGCTCTATACTAGACCCTGATCTACCTGTCCGGCCGGGCCGGCTGTCGGGGGACTCCGGCGCCCGGTGGCGGACCGTCGTGGAGAGAACGTCGCATCATGGCTTCGATCGCGGGGATGCGCGCCGCACATGCGCGCACCGGCACCACCTCCGAGCTCGACCCGTTCATGGTTGTCCTCATCGTCGTCCTCAACCTGTTCGGCCTGGTCACGATCTGGAGCGCGGCCGGCGCCGACGAGAGCCTGCTCGGCTCGGAGACGATGCGCCAGGCGTTCTACTTCGTCGCCGGAATGGTGGCGATGTTCGTCCTGGCCTCGGTGAACTACAAGTTCCTGAAGTCATTCGCCGCCCTCGTCTACCTGGGATCGATCGGCCTGCTGCTGGCCGTCCTGGCGATCGGGACGACGATCGGCGGCTCGACGCGCTGGATCTTCCTCGGCCCGCTGTCGTTCCAGCCGTCGGAGCTGGCCAAGCTGGCCACGATCATCGCGCTCGCCGCGTTCATCAGCGAGCGGCGCGACGAGATGGACCGCCTGTCGAACTTTCTGATCTCGATCGCGATCGTCGCCGTCCCGATGGGCCTGGTGTTCATCCAACCCGACCTCGGGACATCCGGCGTCTTCGCCGCGATCTGGCTCGGCATGATCATCATGTCGTCCACCCGCCTGCTCTACCTCGCCGGCGTGTTCGTGCTGGCGATCCCGGGCGCTGTCTTCGCCTGGTTCACGCTGCTCCACGACTACCAGAAAGACCGGCTGATGATCTCGTTCGACCCCGGCCGCGATTACCTCGGGCAGGGGTACAATATGATCCAGGCGCGGATCACGATCGGTTCGGCGGGCTGGTTCGGCCACGGCCTGCACGGCGGCAGCCAGGCGGAGTTCGAGCTACTGAAGGTCCGCGAGACCGACTTCATCTTCGCCCACGCGATGAGCATGTTCGGCTTCGTCGGCGGGATCGCGCTGTTCGTCGCCTTTATGCTACTGTTCTGGCGCATGCTGCGCGCGGTCACGATCGCGCGCGACACCTTCGGCCAGCAGATCGCGGCCGGAATCACGGCGATGTTCTTCTTTCAGACGTTCGTCAACATCGGCATGAACCTGGGCATCATGCCGGTGACCGGACTGCCGCTGCCCTTCATCTCACTTGGCGGCACCTCGTTGTTCTTCATCCTGGCGTCCTTCGGCATCGTCCAGAGCATCATCATCAACCACAGGAAGCTGGGCTTCCAGGCGCCATAACCGTGTCCGCGACACGGCCGCCATCGGCCGGTCGGGTATACTTGATAGGTGTACGGACATCTGCGCGCCCGGCCCGGTCCGGTCGCGGCCGCCTAACGGAGACGGACCATCCATGCTCCCCGCATCAGGTGACGGCCCGGCCGGCCGGGGCCAGACCCAGTCGCTCTATCGCAAGTACCGGCCGGTCAGCTTCGCGAGCGACGAGTTGGTCGGACAAGAGCACGTCAGCGACACGCTGCGCAACGCGATCGCCCGCGGGCGGATCGCGCACGCCTACCTGTTCTGCGGCCCGCGCGGCACCGGCAAACCGCCCCTGTAACGCCTGCGACGCCTGTCGGGCGATCAACGAGGGCCGGACGACCGACATCATCGAGATCGACGCCGCCTCGAACCGCGGGATCGACGACATGCGCGAGCTGCGTGAGCAGGTACGCTACGCCCCGTCGCAATTGCGGCACAAGTTCTACATCATCGACGAGGCGCATCAGATCACGAAGGAGGGGTTCAACGCCTTCCTCAAGACACTTGAGGAGCCGCCACCCAACACCACCTTCGTCCTTGCCACGACCGACCCCGATAAGCTCCCCGAGACGATCGCCTCACGCTGCCAGCGCTTCGACTTCCGGCGCATCCCGCGCGAGCCGATGGCGGAGCACATCCGGGCCATCTGCGCCAAGGAGAGACTGAACGTCGACG
>DAOKZM010000025.1:10902-13183 GCA_035325665.1 Thermomicrobiales bacterium
GTAGGCGAGGAGGGGCAGGACAAGCTGGACGCCGCGCGCGTCGAGGTGGGCGGCGCCGGCGGGCTCGGCAGCCCGGTGCTGCAGTATGTGGCGGCGGCCGGAATCGGCACGCTCGGGACGATCGACGACGACGCCGTCGACATCATCGTCCGTCGCGCGACGGGGAGCCTGCGCGACGCCCTCAGCCTGGTGGACCTGCTGGCGACGGCGGCCGCATCGACCAAATCGGGACGGATCGACGCCGACCTGACGCGGCGGATGCTGGGCCTCTCGGCCGACGGCTGGGAGCTCGACCTGGCGACGGGGCTGGCGGCCCGAGCCGGGACCGCCGGCCTCACGGTGGTCGCCCGCGCCGCCGACGCCGGCCACGACATGCGCGCGTTCGCGCGGCGCGTCGGCGAGCTGCTGCGCCTGCTGATGCTCGTTCGCGCCGGGGCCGACCCGGTCGAGGCGGACGACCGGGTGCGCGAGCTGGCCAGCCGGTTCGAGCTGGCCGAGCTGCTGCGCATCAACGAGCGGTTCAGCGAGCTGGACTTCAAGGTCCGCACGGCCGGCTTCGCCCAGCTGCCGATCGAGCTGGCCGTCGTCGGCGCGCTGGTCGAGCAGCCTGCGATCGTCCAGGTCGCTCCGCAGCCTGAGCCGGCTCGCGCCACGCGTCCGACCCCGAACCGGCCAGCGCCGGCCCCGCAATCGAGCTGGACGACCCCCCCACGCGACGAGGCGCCCAGGAAGCCGGCCCGCGACGCGCAAGCGCCGCGCGACGCCGCGCCCGAGCGCCCGGCCAGCCCGCCGCGGCAGACGCCGACCGGCGAGGCGAGCGACTCCTTCAACCGCATCCGGGACAGTTGGGAACAGATTCGGGCTGAGATCAAGGCCATGAATGGCAAGGTCGAGGCGCTGCTGCGCGAGAGCGACCCAGACCACATCACTGACGAGACGCTGCACATTATGGCGCCGTACCCGTTCCACACGAAGATGCTCAATGAGCCGGCCGCTCGCGAGGTCATCGAGACGGCGATCGTGCGCGTGACCGGAATGCTGCTGAAGGTAAACGTGTTCCTGCGCCCGGATCGCGAGCTCGCCGAAACGCCGTCACCCCGGCCGACGCCCGCCCCGCCCGCGCCGGCCGAGCCGACGCCAGTGGACGCCACGCCAGATGCCGTCGATCTCCCAGCCGAGAACGGACTGGCCGAATCGGCCGACACCTATCGGATCGACCGCGCCAAAACCGTGTTCGACGCAACCGAGATCGATCCCGACGAGCTGACGAACCTGCGCTGAGTAGTTGCCGATAGCGAACCTGGCGGCCCGGCAGCCTATCCCTCATCCTGTCATCGTGCGTAGTGTGTCAGCGCTTATCTGTCCAGCCTGGCAGCCAGTCCCTTGTCCTGTCGTTCTCTGCCCGGGCGTTGGCGCCCAGGCAGTCGAAGAATCTCCCTCGGCCGGATACAGCCGAACGTGGGGAGATCCTTCGCGTGCCGGGAGCCCTTTGGGCGCTGGATGACAGGCGGCGGGACAGGCTGCCGAGCCGAACACAAGAGCGATGACAGACCATGAGTCGTGACTACACGCCGAGCGCCCGACCGCCATCCGACGACGTCGAGCGTTCTCTGCCCACGGCGTTGGCGCGCTACTCGGCCTGCTCGTGCCAGCGGAGAACGCGCAGCGCGCGGAGGGTGATCCACCGGCTCGGCCGGCCGACGCCCTCATCGAGATCGACCGGCATCACTCCGGGATACTGTTCTTCGAGAATCCAGCGGCCGTCGGCGGCGCGCTTCGACGCGACCAGGGCGACCGCCTCGGCCACCCGGGCGTCGGGGTTGACCCCCGCGCCGCGCAGGTACTCCAGCCCACGCAGCACGTCGTAGTGCCACCACGTCGGAAAGGCGAAGCGCGTCCAGATCGCGCTGCCCTTACGGTCGCGCGCGATCACCTCGCCGGTCGAGCGACGACGGAAGAGGCGGCGATCGAGCAGGTACTCCTGACCGCGCTGGCTTGCCGCGGAGACCTCCGCGGTAGACCCGAAGGTCCGTTCGTATTCGAGCAGCGCCTCCAGCACGCAGATCGTGGTGTTGAACGACGAGCGCGTCGATCCGTTCTCCACTTCGCAGTTCCAGCCGCCATCGGGCAGCTGCTCGCCGAGCAGCCGGTCGATGAGGCCGGCGACGTCCTGACCGAAATACGCGCCGCTCGCGGCCACCTGGCCGTTGATGCACGGCTCGACCTCGCCGTCGAAGAAGCGGTTGTCGTGGCACTCCGTCGGGCCGCAGCCCCGCCACGT
>DAOKZM010000025.1:13193-15249 GCA_035325665.1 Thermomicrobiales bacterium
AAATCCGCGCGAATTTCCTGAACGGTTACTGAACGGTGGGGCCGCGGCCCCGCCACGTCACCCGGTCACGAACGAGACCGACCGCGTGGCGTGCCCGTTCGCTCGCGGGATCGAGCCCCATCTCCCGCAGGAGCGTCAGGACGTGCATCGTGGAGCCCCAGCCGCGGTTCCAGGCGACGCCGCCCCAACTACCGTCCGCCGCCTGCATGGCGAGCAGCCTCGCAGCATGGCCCTCGGTGGCGACTCGCGCGCGCTCGGCCGCGACCTCCTCACCGGGCGCGTCGGTGAGGTCGCGCAGTGCCTGCCAGCGAACCGACGGGTCCGAATCCAGCAACCAACCGATGGCGGTCATGACTCTCCTTTCGGCGAAGCGACCTATGGGCCGCTGGTATGGCGCCACCACGCCGTCCACACCGACACGCGACGCCCTACCAGGCTCGCCGTCAGCGCGGAGGCGCGGCCGAGAAGATGCTCGCCGATGTCTTTGCCGCCTCGTCGTAGCGCTGAAGGATGAACGCGCCATCGCCGGTGTAGACCGTCGGGTCGTCGCCGGCCGGCGCTCCGAGGCCAACCGCCCGCCAGGTGAGTCCCTGGGCAGTCCACCAGACCTCGGTAACCCGGTAGCCGGTGGCGACCGGTATGCGCGTCAGGTCGCCACCGTCGATCGCCAGCGTCCAAAGCGACTGAAACTCCAGCTCGCCATCGCCGCCGGGCGTGTAGACCGTGAAGGCGAGCGATCGGCCATCCGGCGATGGTTGCAGCGACATCACCGAGGCCGCGGGTGCGAACTGGCCGGCGCTGAGTAGCAGCTCGCGCGAGGTCCCGTCCGCGGCGACGGTGAAGATCGACCCGGGCGCCTCGCGCCCGCCCTCGACCGCCTGCTGGACGAAGGCCAGCCGCCCACGCCCGGGTAGCCAGGCGAACGCCTGCACCGCGACGTCCCCGACCACGTCCTGCGGGGCCGCCCCCAGCGGCACGACGACCAGCCGGCGCTGGTCGCCCGCCGCCGGGATGTAGGCGATGCCGTTGCCGCCGGGAGACCACCTGACAGCCAGACTGGCCGACGCCGACCCGGCCGGGACGACCCGCTCGACTGCGACCGGGTACTGCCCCTCATCTTCCGGCACCTGGAGGATACCGACCGAACCATCGGCGAACGCCACGGCGAGCTTCGTTTGATCCCACGACCAGTCCAGGGCGATGACAGGAGCGGCTGCGTCCACGCCGGAGGTCGGCGCCGGTCCGTAGAGCGGGACGCTGAGGATGCCGTCGCCACGGACGATGCGGATCGCCTCGGTCCTGTTGCCGTCAGCCTCGCCGTAGACCACCGCAATGGCCCGCGTGCCATCCGGGAGCATCGCCCATGGCCCGAGCGTCAGGCCACGAGTGACGTGGACGACGCGCCCGTTCGACTGTGCCTGCCAGAGGTCGCCGCCATTGAGGAAGAAGAACTGCTCGATGTTCGGCATGGTCGGACCGGGCGCGAGGAGGGCGCTCATCGCGGCGCTCACGGTCGGGGTCGGCGTGACAGCGAGGGTCGGCGTCATGACCGGCGAGGGCGTCGCCGTAGGCTGGGCCGGAGTCATCGTCGGGTCGGCCTCGTCGCCGCGGCAGCCAGCGAGCAGGAGCACGACCATCAGAGCGGCGCCGAGCCTCCAGCGCGCGTTGTGCAAGGGAATGTGCAAACTACTGCCAGATCATCGACACAACGGGTACAATCGGCTGTTCGCTGGAGAGAGTCGCGATGGATCGTCGTCCACTAGACCAGTTGGCCCACGAGCCATTGTATAACACCCGCGCCGTCGCTCAGGCGACCGGCGTGCCTGCCGACACGTTTCGCGCCTGGGAGCGGCGCTACGGCCTGCCGCGTCCGTTCAGGACCACGACCAGCCAGCGCCTCTACTCCGCGCTCGACATCGGCATCATCACCTGGCTGCGAGACCGCACCAACGAGGGCATGACGATCTCCCAGGCGATCCAGCGCCTGCGGCTCGATCAGCCGCGCCAGGCCGGCGGCGGGCCCCAGCCACCGGGCCAACCCCCCACCGCCGATCCG
>DAOKZM010000026.1:0-1930 GCA_035325665.1 Thermomicrobiales bacterium
TATCAGCGAGCGGAACGCTACGTCAATGGCCTGATCTTCGGCCCACCGTCGCCGCCCCCTGGCACCCCGCCGGAGGAGATCCGCGCGCGCGCCGTCGCGCGCCTGGCGCGGCTACGCGCGTTCCTGGCATTCCTCGGCAATCCGCAGCGCGCGTACAGGACGATCCACATCACCGGGACCTCCGGCAAGGGCTCGACGACGACGTTCGTCGCCAGCATCCTGACCGCGGCTGGTTACCGTGTCGGCGCCCACGTCTCACCGTACCTGCAGGTCGCCACCGAGAAGCTGCAGATCGCCGGCCGGCTGATCCCGCCCGGCCGCTACGAGCGGCTGGTCGAGGACATGCGCCGGAGCGTCGATGAGTGGGTGGCCAGCGGCCGCGAGCGGCCCAACTACGGCGAGTTCTGGGTGGCGATGACGTTGCGCTACTTCGCCGAGGAGCACGTGGATGTCGCCGTTGTCGAGGTCGGCGCTGGCGGGCGCTTCGACGTGACCAACGTCATCGAGCCGGACGTCGCCGCGATCACCAGCGTCGGCCTGGACCACACCGTTACCCTCGGCTCGACGCTGCCTGAGATCGCCTGGCACAAGGCCGGGATCATCAAGCCGGGGTCGGTCGCGGTCACGGCGGTGACGAGCACCGAGTCGCTGCCGGTCATCGAGGAGGAGTGCCGGACGACCGGCGCGGAGCTGGTCGTCGTTCGAGAAGATGAGCGCTACCGCGACGTTCACGCGGACGCCGACGGCACGTCGTTCGTCGACGGCGCCACCGGCGAGCGGCTGCGAGTCGAGCTGCCCGGAACGTTCCAGGCGACGAACGCCGCGATGGCGGTCGAGATCGCTCGCCGCTTCACGCACGATCACCTGCCGGTCGAGACGATCCGCGCTGGACTGGCGGCGGCCCGCTTCCCGGGCCGGATGGAGCTCGTCCAGCACAAACCGCGGGTGCTGCTCGACGGCGCTCACAATCCCGAGAAGGTCGCCTCGCTGGCGCGGAATCTCGAGCGGCTCTACGCGGGGCGACGGATACTGATCGTCTTCGGCGCGCTCGAGTCGAAGTCGCACCGGGAGATGATCCGGTCGCTTTCGCCGCTCGCAGGCCTGATCGTCGCGACGATGCCGCGGGTGTTGGCCAAGCCGCCGACCGACGCTGGCGACATCGCCGCCGAGGTGACCGGCGGCGTCGAGGTGGTCGTCGAGCCGTCTCCGGAGCGCGCGATCGACATAGCGCTCGAGCGTGCTGGCCCTGACGACCTGGTCGTCGTCACCGGCTCGCTCTATCTCGTCGGCAACATTCGCGAGCGCTGGTATCCGTCGGATGCGATCCTGACCCAGGGCACGTGTTGGCCCGAGGGCGCGCGCGGCTAAGGCTGCGGGATACGGCCCTGCTTGCGGAGGAAGCGCAGCAGCCCGTCGATCGACATCCAGTGCGGCGTCGTCAGCTCGAACATCGGCTCCAGCTCGGCGGTGCCGTTGCGCTCCATCTCCTCGCGAGCTACGTCGCCCAGCCGGGCGATCATCTCGTCCCGGTCGAGGCCCTCAGCCGCCCATTGCTCGACCATTGTCACCCACGCGTCAAGACGTGTCGCGAGTTGGTCCAGGTGTGGCGAGACGTCTTCCCACGGGCCGAAGTGGGTCAGCAACAGCCGATCGGGGCTGGCATCGCGGAGCCGGGCGATGCTGGCGTGCCAGCCGGCGATGTCGATGTCGGGCGGCGGCGTCGGCGGCCAGACCTCGACGGCCGGCGGGATGCGGACCCCGGCCACGTCGCCGGTGAATACCAGCCGGCCCGGCACGTCATGATAGGCAATGTGATGCGAGGCGTGGCCTGGGGTGTAGAGCGCCCGCAGCGTGCGCCCGCCGATCGGCGCGATCTCGTCGTCGCCGACGACTACGACGCGGTCGGCCGGGACCGGGCGGATCTCTCCCC
>DAOKZM010000026.1:1940-9731 GCA_035325665.1 Thermomicrobiales bacterium
GGTCCATGCGGTCGCCGTAGATCCGCGTCGCGCTGCGCAGCAGGTTGGCCGGGTCGATCATATGCGGCGCGCCGACCTCGTGGACGTAGAGCCGGGCTTTTGGCAGCCGGTCGAGGAGCACACCGGCCGCTCCGGCGTGGTCGAGGTGGATGTGTGTCACCAACACATGGCGGACATCGGCGAGATCATGTCCGAGCGCGCGAATGCCGGCCTCCAGCGCCTCCAGCGTCGTCGTCGGCCCGCATTCGATGAGCGCCAGGCCATCGTCGGTCGGCAGCAGGTACGCGCCAATAACCCGCGGCGTCTCCTGAAAGTAAAGATCGATCAGCCCGATGTCTGGCGTGATCCAGCGTGTCTGCTCGCTCGTGTCCATGTAATCTCCCTGGTGACAGTGGGCGGGCCTGTCAGCGCGGCTCGCCATCGGCCATCGCGGCCAGCTGTGCCGCCAGCGCGTTCAGCCGGCCGCGATCGATCGCGTAGTACTTCATCCCGTTCGCCGGGCGCACCGTGACCAGGTCGGCCGACTCGAGTGTGCTGAGGTGGCGCGACACGGCAGATTGGCTGATTCCCAGCCGGGAGACGATCTCCTGGGCGTAGAGCTCACCCTCGCGCAGCATCTCGACGATCCGCATCCGCGACGGGTCGGAGAGCGCGCGGAATCCCTCCAGCACCTCGGCGGTCGAGAGGTCCGCGCCTTCAGCCGGCAGTCGAGTCGCGCCGGCCCGGCGCTCGAGCACCGTCGCCGGATCGAAGTAGAGAATCAACTCGGGCGGGTAGAGGACGTACTGGATGAACCGGCCAAGACGCGTCGAAGGGCTGTAGACGACGCGCTCGACATCGGCGAGCCGGAGGCTGATCTCCTCCGGCAGTCGGTGGCCGGTCAGCTCAGCGAAGGTCTGCTGGGCCGAGCTGTAGTGCATCAGCGATTGGGCGATCCGGACCGCCTTGCGCATGTCCGGCAAGGTAGCGCGGTACTCTGTCTCGAACACCTCGCGCCAGAATCCCTCCAGCAGCGCGAGCGTGCGTAGCTTGAGCTGCCCTGGCGAGATAACCAGCGACACCGCCTCGTCGATGTTGGCGCGGGTGATGCCAGGACGCAGGAACATGCGCCAGTCGTGTGGGTCGTCGTCCTCCGGCGGCGCTTCCGAAAGACCGCGGTCGCGGTAGACGCGCACGACGCTATCGGCGGCCATCTCCTTGAACCGCGCGGCGGGCAGAGCGCGCAGGAAGGCGAGGTAATCGTCGAACGACGCGTTGAGCTGCTCGGGAGCCAGGGGGTCGAAGGCGAACAGGAGCTCCTCGATGTAGTACAGCAGACGACCGGAGAACCCCAGCAGCAGGTCCAGGTCGTGGCGCAGGTCGTCGTCCAGGTTGCGCCAGGCGTCGATCAGCCAGGGGTCGAGCGCCGACTCCTCCTGGTCCACGGCGTAGCCGGCACGGAACGCCAGCGAGATCGCCGACGTCAGCGCGAGCGGCGCCGAAACGGCGACGAACTGCTTCGGAGCAGGTCTGCCGACGATGAGCTGGCCCACTGCTCTACCCTCGCCATCGCGTGTGGACGGTTCGAATGCACCCGCGCCGGCCAAGCCGGCATCACGGGATCACCATAACATGTTAATCCGGCGCGCTACCCGCCGGAGCGTGCCTGGGCGATGTAGTCCTCACGTGGCGGGCTGAAGATGTCCAGGACCAGGCAGCCATGCGGGCCGGCCTTGCCGCTGTGCGGCACGTCGCCGGGGATTGTGTATGCCTCGCCCGGCCGGCAAATCCGGGTCTCGCCAGCGATCGTCATCTCGATCTCGCCTTCGAGGACGAGCCCCATCTGCTCGTGGACGTGGGCCTGAATCGGTACGCCCGCGCCCGGGTCGATCCGGACCCAGTTCGCCATCATCGCCCCGCCGACCATAATGCTCATCTCCACGCCGGGCGCCGGCTGGAGGCGCGGGAGCGACGCGACATCGTAAAAGGCCGGCGCGAACGTCCCTGGTGCGGCGGACTCCTCCGCCTCCTCGGGCTGTACCCAGAACCCCGCCTGCTCGCCGTAGGGCTCGTCGGGGCGCATGGTGTGGTGCTCGCGTGAGTGGTCGGTCATCGATGCTCTCCCGTCTGTCATCGTTCGGTCGAGGTCATGATAGGCGATCCGGCGGGTTGTGGGATGCGATTGTGACGGTTCCGAGAGGGGTGCATGCGATAGGATTCGCTCCCAAGAGCAGACCATGGACGGGGGATGGACGATGCGCGAAGGCACATGCACCGCGAACGGAGCTGCGCGGCTCGTATCGGTCATGCTGGTGGTCGCGATGCTGGTAACGTTGGTCGGGCTTGCCTTGCCGGCGCGCGCCCAGCAGGAGAACGATCCTGAGATCGTCGAGGCGCTGACGCTGATCAACACCTGGCGGGGCTGGCTCGGCATCGCGCCGCTGACGATCGACCCGGCGCTCCAGAAGGCTGCCGAGGCACACGTCGAATACTACAGGCTGAACTTCGGCGATCCGGCGCTGTCCGGCATGGGCCTGCACTACGAGACACCCGGCAAGCCCGGCTTCACCGGTGAGAGCTTCCAGGACCGGGTTGAGGCGGCCGGCTACCCCGGCTGGGCGAACGAGAACGCCGGCCTGTCGGGTTCGATGATCTGGTCCACTATCTGGTTCATCGGCACGGTCGGCCATCGGCTGACGCTGCTCGACCCGCGCTACACGGATGTCGGCCTGGCCGCGATCGACGACGGCAAGATCAAGTTCGAGATCATCGACCTCGGCGCGAAGAAGTGGACCGATCAGGCGACTCCCGAGTGGACAGCCTGGCCGCCGCACGGAGCGACCGGCGTCGGCGCCTCGTTCGACGGCGAGGCGCCGAACCCGTTCCCGAACGCATCATTCCCGGTCGGCTATCCGATCACGCTCAAGTACTTCGGGACCGGCGACCTGACCCCCCCCGCCGCATCGATATCGTCCGGCGGCGTCGCTGTCCCGTCCTTCTCGTCGATCGGCTCCGGCTGGCTGACCCGCAAGACGATCCAGCTGGCGGCGAACAAGCCACTCGCGCAGGGCAAGCGCTACGACGTCCACATCGAGGGCACGGCGAACGGCCAGCGCTTCGTCCGCGACTGGAGCTTCACGACCACGACCGGTGACGACCAGCTCGACCTTCCCGGCGCTGCGCGATTCGCGCCGTCGCCAGCTCAGCCACCCGCTATACCGGTCGAGCAGCTGCCGCCAGGCGTCAGGGCTGCCGACTCGCTCGCTCAGCGACTCTGGTGGGACACGGACGGCGCCGTCGCCAGCGGCCAGGTCGAGCGCAGCTGGCTCTGGGGGCCGGACACCTGGACCGCAGCCAACGAGCCATACGTCGAGTCGTCCAACGGCGACCGGCAGTCGTACTACTTCGACAAGGCGCGGATGGAGGTCAACGACGCGACCGCCGAGAAGAGCGGTTTCATCACCGCCGGCCTGCTGGTCCGCGACATGATCTACGGCAAGGCGCAGGTCGGCATCGCGACGTTTGAGGATCGCGCGCCGGCCGACGTCCCGTTGGCCGGCGACGAGAAGCCCTTCAACCCGGACGCCCCGACCTACGCCAGCCTCCGCGACATTGCCTCGATCGAGGCGGACCGTTCGGTCCCGCCGCGCCCGGGCGCGCCGATCCGCGAGGTGTTGTCGGCTGATGGTTCGATCTCGACGAACGACGCGCTCGGCGGGATGGCTTCGTACGGCTCGTATGAATCGCCTCTCGGCCACAACGTCGCCGCCGTGTTCGACATCTACTTGGCCGGCCTGCCGAACGACTGGATGATGAGCGTCGGGCTGCCGCTGACCGAGCCGTACTGGGTCCGCACGAACCTCAAGGGCGCCCCGCGCTGGGTCCTGGTCCAGGCGTTCGAGCGCCGGGTGCTGACCTACACGCCGGACAACCAGCCCGGCTGGCAGGTCGAGATGGGCAACGTCGGCCGCGCCTACTACACCTGGCGCTACGGAGTGCTGCCACCCGGGCGCTAGCCGTTCAGGATTGTCGGTCCCAGGGGGTCGATTCGCCGAGCTTGCGGCGGTGCAGGCCGATCAGCGTCGAGAGCAAGGCCGTGCCGAGCGAGTAGCTCGCTAGCACGTCGGTCAGCCAATGGTGGCCGAGGTAGATCCGCGATGGGCCGACCAGCGCGATGAACGACGAGATGCCTGCCGTCGGCAGCCAGCGAGACCAGCGCCCGCGGATCTCGGTGAAGCACAGGTAGGCGAAGAAGCCCCAGAAGCAGACGTAGTGCAGGACGTGGCCACTCGGGAAGCTCGAGTCTCGCAGCTTTGCCTTGGTCACGACGATACCGTCTCCGCCGGGCCGCGGCCGCTGGATGAGCATCTTGGTCGAGAACGACAGCAGCGATGCCAGCCAGGCGAAGATCATGTAGCGCGCCTCGCGCCGGAAGCCGGCCAGGAAGACGCCGGCCGTCGCCGTCCCCGGCAAGATCAGTGACTGCGGCCGGAAACCCGGCCACGAGATGGCATGGAAAAGCCGCGCCAGCATCGGGTGATTTAGCCGCTGCATCCGCAGCGTCACGACGACGTCGCGCTCCATCCGTGGATTGCGCCGCACGGCGATCAGCAGCGAGACAAAGGCTGCCAGGGCGACGAGCGCGAGGATCAGGAACCCACGCCCGCGCGCCTTCGCCTCGCGCGGCGTCACTGTCATCTCACGGGCGCGTCCCTCGATTTCGTGCCTGACGTCGTGCGCTGCGTCGCTCACCGCTACCTCCCGGCGAGGGATTGTACCGGGAGTTGTCCGTATACGTGGCGGGTCACCCGTCGCGCTTGATCCAGCCACGCCGGATCAGCACCTCGCGGGCGAGGTGACCCAGCATGATCTCGTCCTTCGTCCCGGCGTAGTCCGGGTGATACTCGAAGCGGTTGCGCTCGAAGTACTGGACGGTATGGACTCGACCGTCCGTCTCCGATAGCTCCTCGAACTCCTCCGAGATTGGATAGCCGAAGATCGGCAGCCCGCCGTTCGCCTCCCAGAAGCGCTTGAATCCGCTGGAGAGGCTATGCCCGGTCAGGTCGAAGAATCGACGTTCGCTCGTCGAGGTGAACGGCGCGATCGGCCGGAACGGCGCCTCGGTGCGGCGGGCGACGGTCGTCTCGCTGCCGAGCAGGCCGAGCAGCACCTCGTCCTTCGTCCCGATGTACTCGGGGTGGTACTCGAACCGGGCGCGCTCGAAGTACTGTGTCAGGTAGCGGCCGCCGTCCGTCTCGGAGACCTCCTCGAAGGCCTCGGTCAGTGGGTAGCCGAACCGCTCGATGGACCCATTGGCGTCCCAGTACGAGATGAACGGCTCCGGCACGTTGTGTCCGGTGATGTCGAAGAAGCGCGCGTTGGGGTCGCGGGACTGCGCCGCTGGCCCCACTGGCGGCGCTGCGACCCTGATCTCGGTCGAAGCGACGTCGGTGTACTGGTAGGCAACAAACTCCTTGATGATGCCGGCGCTGTATTCGTCGCGACCGAGCTCACGCAGGCGGACGTAACCAACGATCGTCCGCTCTTCGCCGCCCTCAAGCGGTCCCCCCAGCCCCCAGCGATATGGGTTTGGCGTGCCGCTCCACGAGGTGGCCTGCAGCGTCACGCGGTATTCGTCCTGTACCTTCGGGTAGCCAGCGGTGTCGAACGTCTGACCCTCGTCGTAGACGAACCCGGGGTTCGGACCGCCGGTCTGGAGCGTGGTCGTCCCGATGTTCTTCACCCGCATCCGCAGCTCGAGTAGGTTGCCCTGGTAGATCGTCGCCGGGCCGATCGAGCAGGAGAGGACCTCGATCCCCTCGATCCGCACCGGCGGCGCGAGGTAGACCGGCCCGGCGCCGGCGATCATGCCGCGCAGCCTCGGCAGGAGCGGATAGCACAGCTCCCCGGGACAGGAGGTCGAGAACAGGTCCCGGTGGGCGCACAGGTTCGGGCAGTCGAGCAGGTCGTGGAAGTCGGCCGCTGTCGTGACGTCGACGTGGGCTGCCCGCAGCCGGACGAGCCTCACGATGGCGTCGAGCATCGTCGTGGGTGTGTTGCCGACGTCGAAGTTGCCGAGGAGCCCGATGCCGATCGAGCCCTCGTTGTACTGAAAGGCGTGCCCGGCGATGACGTTGACGCCGCCGAAGCGTCCCTCGTAGACCCGCCCCTGCCAGTCGATGACGTAGTTGTAGCCAATGTCGCCCCAACCGCGCGTTACCGCGTGGTAGTAGTAGACCGAGCGGATCGCCGCAAGCGGGTCGGGCGGGTTGTTGTCTGTGGCGGTGTGGTGGACGACGATCTTCTCGACCGGCGCGTAGCTCGGCGGCCAGATCATCGGACCGTTCGGGTCCTTCTTCTCGAACCGTAGTGTCTCGTCGGCGCCCCAGCCGGAGCGCGGGATGATCAGCCCGTCGATCAAGGCTTCCTGCGCCTCCGCTTCGGCGGCTGTCATCGCGCCGCCGACGGCGATCGCCGACGTGTCGAGCGCGCCCACGACCAGCTCGCTCAGCCCCGCACCCTCGGCAATCGCAACGCGAACCTGGGCGGCGACGCCGCGCGACAGGATCGGCGCGACGAAGCGCCGCGAGTCCAGAGCCGGCTCGCCGTGGTGGTCGAGGTGTGTGGTGATCCAGTCCGACCAGGCGCCGTCCTTCGCCTGCACCCGCAGGCTGACCTGGACGGCTGCGTCCTCGCTGGCCGCGGCGACCCAGGACAGATCGACGGCGTCGAAGCCAGTCTCAGGGGAGAGGATCGGTGACTCCCAGTCACCGGACGACGGCAGTCCTTCCCCGAACGTCCATTCCGAGCGCATCGCAACGGTGGCGCCGGCCGCGCCGGCCGGGAAGGTCCAGCGGGTCACGTCCAGGATGGCGACGACGGACGCCGCGCCGCTGATGCGAAGGATCTGGCGTCGAGTGAAGCGTCTGGAGAGAACCATATTCCATCATCCAGGCGTCGCGCGGTCCAGCCCGGGCCGGCGTACGACACGACACCGATCGACCGTAGGCGACGGTCATTCGATCCTCGGCCGAACCGTACCAGAGGGTGTACGTACATGCAAGCCGCTAGCCGGATCAGCCTAACCGACCGGCCTCTGCTATAGTCTCGGTCGGTCGCGGACGTTCCGGGAGTGCCAGTGTACGATCAGTCGTCCCTGAGTCTAGAACGCACGAGACATCGCCGGGTCGCGCGCCTCCCGCACGGTTGGGCGGCGGTGTTCGTCGCCGTCTGGGTGCTTCTCGCGCTCGTCTTCGTCGCGTTGCCGTGGCCGGTTGAGGGGAAGGCGCTGGCCGTGCTGCATGGGCTTTGTGCCCAGCAGCCGACGCACTCCTTCTACTTCGGCGACCAGCGCCTGCCATTCGACGCGCGGATGACCGGCATCTACGGCGGCTTTGCGGTCGCCTCGCTGGCGCTCCTGCTACTGGGGCGCTGGCGATCCGCAGCGCTGCCGCCGCTTGGCGTCGCCCTGGCGCTCGTCGCCGGGATCGCCGCGCTGGCGGTTGATGGCGTCAACTCGACGCTCGTGGATGCCGGCCTACCGCACGCCTACACGCCACAGAACGAGCTGCGTCTGTTGACCGGGCTGCTGACTGGCACGGCGCTGGCCGTCTTCATCTGGCTGCTCGTCGGTCAGGTTGGCTTCGCGCGGGCTGGCCGGCGCGCTGGCGCGCCGCTGCGCGGCTGGGGCGACCTCCTCATCGTACTGGGGGCGCAGGCGGTGGCGGTGCTCGTTGTCCTCTCGCGCTGGGAGCCGCTTCGGCTGCCGATCACGATGGTGCTGATTGCCTCGGCGGTGCTGGCGCTGACCGG
>DAOKZM010000026.1:9741-10511 GCA_035325665.1 Thermomicrobiales bacterium
CCTCCTGCTCGGCCGTCGCGAGAGCCGCGCGCGAGCGACGGCTGACCTGGCCGGGCCAGCGACGCTGGCCCTCGTCGTCGCGCTCGTGCTCATTGGCGGGCTGGCCGGAGGACGGTTTCTTCTGGAAGCCTGGCTGGGCTTGCCGGTGCAGGGATAGGAGCTCTCGTGAACGAACGCGCGGCACAGCCGGGGGGTAACGGTTCCGGCGGTGAGTCCGACTGGCCGCAGACCCCCGGCGAGCTGGTCTACCTGCTCGACGCAGTGGTGAAGCTGTTCGAGGATATCCAGCAGGGTGAGCGGGTGGATCTGCTCGAGCGCCTGCTCGACTGCGTCGACTGGCGTGAGATGTTCGGCGCCGACGGCGCCGCACCGCTGGCGGCGAATCAGATCGAGGAGCTTCGACGGTACTACCGGGCGAAGTTCGCGGCGCTCGACCGCTTCTACCTGGCCGAGCAGCTCAGCACCGAGCTGATGACCGCGCTGATGGCGAGTGGCGACATGCGCTTCTCCGATGACCTCCGACGCCTCGGCCGCGACCGGCCGGAGCTTTGGCAGGAGATCCGCACGTTCTTCAGCCGCAAGGAGCTGGCGACGTCGATGGCGATGCTCGCCGACGACCAGCCAGCGGTCGAGAGCAGCTAGATGTGGCGGGTCCGCCTGCGCTCCCCGCTCCGCTGGCTCTCGGCGGTGATGGGCAGTCTGCTCCTGTTCGGCCTCGCCGGGATCCTCGGCCACACGTGGATCATCGCCGGCATCCCAGTCCTCGTTGG
>DAOKZM010000026.1:10521-11647 GCA_035325665.1 Thermomicrobiales bacterium
TTGGTCTCTTCGTCCTTGCCCCGCCGCTCGGGGTCTATCGTCACGACGAAACGCCGGCGGCGCGGGCGAACCTCGTGCTCGTCGCCAACCCCGATGCCGAGCGGTTGGGGACATTCCGGCTCGCCGTCGTGAACGATGGCGATGTCGTCGCTAGCGACTTCCGCATCCGCCTGCTCATCCCGCACGGCATCGTTCCAGCCGGTCATCAGGACCGGCTGCTGGGGCGCATCCTCTCCGGCGAGCCGGGGCGCAACTGGTTCGTCGACAGCTCCGGACCCGCGACGGCGATCACCTTCCGCGCGGCGATGAAGGGCGAGCGGCCCGGCATCGTCTGCCCGGCGCGTGGCCGGCTGGACCTCGCCGAACTACGGTTTCCGCCGCAGGGTGCGCCATACGACGTGGTTCTCGACTACCAGATCAGCGGCGGCAGCGCTGCGCCCGCGTTGGGCGAGCTCGCGTTGCGCTCCTGAGGGATCCCACCGCGCCAGAAACGACGAAGACGCCGCTTTTTGCGGCGTCTTCGGGGAATGTCGCACTGCGGCGACCAGACGTCAGGACGTCTTGGCCTCCTTGCGGCGGCGCTTGTGCTCGGCCTTGCGGGCCTTGGCACGGCGCTGCTCGCTCTTGCTGACGAATCGGCGCTTGCTGCGGAACTCGCGCAGCTTGCCGGACTTCTGCATCTCCTTCGTGAACCTGCGGAGCAGGCCCTCGAAGCTCTCGCTCTCACGTGCTTCGATCTTCATCGCGTTGTCACCCCCTCTCTGTGTCGGATGGGTGGTGTTGCAAGCATTCAGGTCATCGGACGACGGTGGCACACAATGACCCTTCGGACGGCGTCGCCCGGACGATTGATTGTACCGCATCGCTGCCGCGCCGCGTCCTCGCTGTCGTCCGCTATACTCCACCGCGCGTGAGGGTGGGGAGGATCGGCCTGTCGATGTCAGGTGAGACCGGCGTCATCTACTGCGGCACCTGCGGGGCGATGAACCCGCGCACCAACCACTTCTGCTCGGCCTGCGGCCATCAGCTCGTCGATGCCTACCATGCCTCCGAGGGTCTGCGGGTCTACGCGACCCCGGACCCCGCCGCGCCGCTGGTCGAGATCGTGCCGGCTGGCGCCGACCTG
>DAOKZM010000026.1:11750-15122 GCA_035325665.1 Thermomicrobiales bacterium
GCTGATCGTCTCGGCGGCACTGGTGCTCGTTACCGCGACACGATCGAGCGACAACACGGCCGACTTCATCGCCTTCCTCACTTGCATCGTCCTCGTCCCGTTCCTGCTGCTCGTCGTCGGGTTCTACCTCTACGTCCGTAAGCGCGAGGAAGACCTACTGGCCGAGCGCGCCGACGAACCTGGCCCCGCGGACGAGGCGCTGCCGGATGGACGTTGAGGCGACGATCGAGGGGCTGCGCCCCTACCTGATTCACGACGAGCGCTACGTCGTCGTCTACTTCACGCATCGCGACGATCCCGAGACGGTGCATCAGGCGCAGCTCAGCGCCGATGCGCTGCCCGACGGTCTGACGGTGGGCGACAGCGTCATCGTGACCTGGGTGCTGAACGTTGTCGCGGGCGTCCGGCGCAGCCCCGGCGGGGTGAGCTAGACGGTCGCCCGTCCCTGGCCGCCAGCGCTGGTGATACGATGGCGTCCTGAGTCATCCTGGGCCGGTCGTATTCGATCAGCACGGTCACACATGTTGCACAGATGGCAGAGCGCCGTACCCCGGCGCGGCGGCGCCCCGATCACAATGGTACGCGCGCCGGTGTGGGTGATGAGCGATATCACCATCGCCGTCGGTCTCTACGTCCTCGGTGCTGCGATCCTGCTATCACCGCTTGGTAACCACCCGCCGTTCTCCTACAACTGGGAGCAGTACACCGCCTGGCACGTCTTCTCCTCCTGGTACGACGGCTTCCGGCCGGCCGAGGTGTTTGCTGTAACCGACGGACTGATGACCGACAGCGGGCAGGGGCCGCTGGTCGGGCTGCCGGCCTGGCTTGGCTTTCGCTTGCTCGGCCCAGACGTCGAGGCGATGCGCATGCCTGTCATGCTCGTGGCGGCGCTGGCGACGCCGCTGCTGTGGCTCGTCGGTCGACGACTGGTTGGCCGGCGCGCCGCCGGACTAGCCGCGCTGATGCTGGCCGTCTCGCCGGTGTGGCTGCTCTACGGCCGAACGGCGACGCAGGTCGGCATCTCGCTCGTCCCGATGCTCCTGACCGTCTGGGTTCTCCTCGATGTCCTCGACGACGGGCCGCGCTGGTGGCGCGCTGTCGCGCTGCTCCAGATCGCGCTGGTCGCCGGGATCTACGCCTATGCGCCGATCCGCTTTCTCTGGCCGATCGCCCTCGGAATGCTGCTGCTACGCGCTGTCTGGGGAGATACCCGGCGACGGTACGCGATTGCCCTTGGGGTGACCGCCTGCGTGCTGCCGCTCGCGCTCGTGTTGCTGGGCCAGGCAACCGACCCCGAGGCGGCCATGACCGACTCGCTCGTCGCCTACTACAACGCCCGTGGCGAGCAACTCGTGGGGCTGCACTACCAGCCGGAGCACTACCGCCAGTTCATCGACGTGCCGGGAGACGATTCGGCCGGGGCTTCGGAGCCGGAGTTGGCCGCACGCCTGGTGCGCCGTAACAGTGTGGTGTTGGGCCGCCTGCTGCTCGACCGCGACACTGGCCCGACGCTGACGAACTTCGACAACCCGAGCGGCCAACCGATCGGCCGGCTCTATCCTGGCCTGCTCTTTCCGTTCCTCGTGGCCGGGCTAATCGCCGCGGGGCGGAGCGCGCTGGAAACGCGAAGACGAGAGGACATCATGCTGCTCGTCCTCGTGACGGGCTTCACGTTGCCGATCCTGCTGACGTCGCGCGTGCACGTCGGCCGGCTCATTTTCGCGCTGCCATTTCTGCTGTTGCTTGTCGCGAGAGGCGCCGTTATCGTCGCGGTCCTCACGCGGAAGTGGCTGCCACGCGCTAGATGCAGCGTGGCGCCTCGCGGGCGATTCGTCTTTGCCGGGCTGTCGATCCTGCTTGTCGGGACGGTTGCGTGGTCGGCCGTCCGCGAGGAGGGAGTCGTGGCGCCGGAGCCGCGTGTCGTCCGGATGGCGTCGGTGATGGCCGACGCGGCGCCCGAGGTAGCCGCGCGTGGCGGAGCAGTGTTCGTCACTGCCGACGCTCCGGTCTTCGAGGAGATCCACCTCGCCGAGGTGCGGCTGTATCTCGGTGACACATTCGACTTCGTTGATGTGCGCGACCCGACGTCGCATTCGGCGACCGACGAGGATGGTGTCGGACCACCGCTCTACTACGGTCAGATCCTGACCGCCGGCGTCCCGGCAGGGATGGACGTGCCGTGTGGCGCCGTCGTGTTCGTCGATCGGGTGGACGCGGCGCGCGCGGTGGACGGCAGATCGGTTGGCTGCGCGGACCCGTCGCTCGTCGTGGAGCTGCCGGAGTAGCGGCCTGGCGAAGCTCATAGGTGGGTGCTGCACGAATGGGCAGGGATCGGCCATCAGACCTGCCGGAGGCGCGTTTGCCCCGGCGACTCGCGGCGGCCGTTGGCACTATAGATGTGTCGCGACGCTGCCTGCCGGGATCGTTCTGCGCGACCTCGGCGACCACCGCCTACCGGACCTCGCCAGCCCGGAGCGGGTCTATCAGGTCGTCACCACCGACCTGTCCGCCGAGTTCCCACCGCTTGCCAGTCACGAGATGCGTTCGAGCGCGCTGCCCGCCCCGACGACGACGCTGATCGGACGCGACGGCGAGATCGCGTCGATCGTCGAACGGCTGCGCTAGCCATCCGCGCGCATGCTGACCCTCACCGGCCCCAGCGGGACGGGCAAGACGCGGCTGGCCCTCGCGGTTGCTGAGGCGGCGCTGGACGACTTCGACGACGGCGTCTCTTCGTGGCGCTGGCAACGCTGCGCGACTCATTGCTCGTCGTCCCTACGGTGGCCCGCACGCTCGGCATCCGTGAGACGCCAGGCCAGACCGTGCTCGACGCGCTGAGCGCCGAGCTGCGCGATCGCGAGGTGCTGATCGTCCTCGACAACTTCGAGCAGGTTGTGGCGGCGCGCGATGATGTGTCCGCGCTGCTCGCGTCCGCCGACGAGCTCAAGTTACTCGTCACCAGCCGTACCCCGCTCCAGTTGGAGGGCGAGCAGGAACTCCCGGTTGCTCCGCTGGCGTTCCGCCGCTGGATCGACTTCCCCCGCTGGAGGAGATGGGCAGATACCCGGCGGTCGAGCTGTTCGTCACCCGGGCGCGTGTCGCGCAGCCCGGCTTCGTGTTGGTGGCCGGTGGCTCCCGGGCTGTGGCGGGCATCTGCGCCCGTCTGGATGGTCTGCCACTGGCGATCGAGCTGGCCGCGGTGCGGTCCGACCTGTTCACCCCGGACGAGCTGCTCGCTCGCCTGTCGAGCAGCCTGCCGGTGCTGGCGGCCGGCTGGCACGACCTCCCCCCCGCCGCCAGACGCTCCGGGCGACGCTGGCCTGGAGCTATGACCTGCTGGACGCTGAACTGCAAGCCTGCTTCCGCCGTCTC
>DAOKZM010000027.1:0-4214 GCA_035325665.1 Thermomicrobiales bacterium
CGACGGTCAAGACGCACGTCTTCACGACCATCACCGGCGCGATGAAGAACGCCTTCGGCGGCCTGCTCTCCGATCGCCGGCACTGGACGCATTCGGTCATCGACGAGACGCTGGTGGACCTGCTGACGATCCAGCGCGAGATTCACCCCGGCCTGTTCGCGGTGATGGACGGCACCTTTGCCGGCGACGGCCCTGGCCCGCGGGCGATGCGTGTCCACGAGAAGGACATCATCCTCGCCAGTGCCGATCAGGTCGCGATCGACGCCATCTCGGCCAAGATCCAGGGCTTCAACCCGCTCGACCTCGAGTTCATCCGCTACGCCCACGAGCGCGGGCTCGGCGTCGGCGACCCGAAGGACATCGAGATCGTCGGCTACGACATCTCGGCCGAGGACTGGGGCTTCATCCAGGAGGATACGTTCGCCTCGAAGGGCCAGAAGCTGATCTACCACGGCCCGCTGAAGAAGTACGAGAAGGCGCTGCTCCAGTCGCCGATCGTGCCGTGGAGCTATTTCGCCTCGAACTTCTACCACAACGTCTACTGGTACCCGGTCGTCGGACGCAAGCGGGTCAAGGACGCGCTCGACAGCAAGTGGGGCCGGATGTTCCAGTCGTACGACGACGGCAAGGTCGTCCTGCCGGGGCCGGAGCCGGTCTCGACGGCGATCGCCGCCGGTGGCGCGGTCGCGGCGGCGGCCGGGCTATTGCTGGCCGGGAAGTCGCTGCTGAAGAAGTAGCCAGCCGAACACGACACGACGAGGGGGCGTCAGCGCTGGCGCCCCCTCGTCGTGTCCGGTGACAGCGCGTCAGTCCGAAGCTGCCGGAGCGAGGTCGGCCGGAACGGACTTCGTCCCGCGCCGAACCGCCGGGTGGGACTCCGCGGCACGGTCAGCGTAGACGCCTCGGTACTCTGGCGGCAGCATTCGCGCCAGCTCAATCATCATCGCGTCCGTCAGCTCGTCGAAACTGTAGCGCCCGCCTTCGGGCTTCTCCGGATCGAGCGTGAATGGCTCGCCGAACCGCGTCGTTACCTTCGGCCAGCGCCACTTGCGCTCGCGGTTGTGGCGATTGCCGCTCAACGGCAGGTTCTCGTTCCCTATCATCATGCAGGGGATGATCGGCGCGCCCGACCGAACAACGACCAGACTGGCGCCGGAGCGGCCGCGCTGCAGGGCGCCGGTCTTTGAGCGCGTCCCCTCGGGATACATGCCCACCAGCATCCCGTCGCTCAGCAGTTGTTGGGCGTGCTGGAGCGCCTTGCGGTCGGCCGTGCCGCGCTTCACCGGAAACGCCCCGGCCTGCCGGCCAAACCAGCGCAACACCGGAAGCTTCATGAACTCTTCCTTGGCCATGAACAGAATTGGCCGCGGGCAGGCGGCATCGAGAAGGACCGGGTCGAACCAGCCCAGATGGTTGGAGATCACGATCGCGCCACCACTGCGCGGCACGTTCTCCTTGCCGCTGACGCGGAAGCGGATCGTGAGCCACAGAATCGGCAGCAACACCGCGCGAGCGGCCAGGAAGAGGGCGTGCTTCACACGCCGCACCGGCGAGAGGCGCGAGTCGAGGACTGGGTCGATCATCGCCGCTGTCCCACCCGCAGCCGCTCGTTGGCCGCAGCGACGACGCGATCGACCACCTGGTCGATGCTGAGCGGATCGGTGTCGATGACGAGCGCGTCGTCCGCCGGCCGCAACGGCGCTACGTCGCGCTGCGAATCGACCTCGTCGCGGTGGCGAAGTGCCGTCAGGATCCGATCGAGGTCCTGGCCCTTCGCGGTATCCCGGAACTGCTCGTACCGGCGCCTGGCGCGCTCCTCGACCGAGGCGACGAGAAAGATCTTCACGTCGGCGTCGGGCATCACTACCGTGCCGATGTCCCGGCCCACCATCACCACACGGCCGGAGCGTCCGATCCGTCGCTGCGTCTCCAGCAGCGCCAGCCGCACGGCCGGCAGCGCCGAGATCTCGGAGACGACACGGTCCACCGCCTCCGAGCGCAGGTCCCAGGTAACGTCCTTCCCGGCGAGGATGACATCACTCTGCCGCCCGTCGTCGATGCTCGGCCGTTGGATCCTGACGTCGAGCTCGGCTGCCAGTCGGGCGAGGGATCGCTCATCTGCCGGGTCGATGCCCTGCTGAACCGCTTCGAGCGTCAGCGCCCGGTAGAGGATGCCGGTGTCGAAGTAGACCGCGTGCAGTCGCTCGGCGACGCGCTCACCCACCGTGCTCTTTCCGGCCGCCGCCGGGCCGTCGATTGCGACCGTGAACTGGTGGCTTCCGCGCTCGTCGTGGTGCCCCACCGATCCCCCTTCGTCCGCCTGACGGCCCCTGCCGCTCGGTATCGTCGCGCCGCTGCTGCCGTGGCCGGCCGTCGGCGTCCCGGCGCGGCCGCTCGCCCTGATCTCTCGGCTGCCCGCGGACCGGCCGGGTCGGACCGCCCTGCCGCCGCTGGTGGCCCGGGTCCCCCCGAGCGGCCGGTTTCTCGCTCCGCCCGGCGATCATCATCCCGTCGCCGCTCGTCTCGCTCGCGCCGGGGCAGGCCGCCGCGCTGGCCGGGAGGACCGGCGTCGCGTCGCGCCGGACGCGGGCCGCGCCGCTGCTCGTCGTCTCGCCGCTCCGGCCGCGCGCTACCCATGCGGTCAGCGTACCCTCGCTCCTGACGCGGCGCCTGCCGTCGCTCCTGGCCCACCCGCGACTGGCGCGGCCCACGCTCACGGCCGTCTTCCCAGCGCTGCTGTCGGCCCGTGGATCGATCGTCGTCGCGACCCTCCTCCCGCGGTCCGCGTGCGCGGCGGTCGTCCCAGCGCGGAGGGCGCGGCCCGCGCTCGCCCCCGGCAGGTCGACTCGATTGGCGGGGTGCACCGGGCCCGGGGCGTCGGCCGCGTGCCGCCGCCAGCCCGGCTGGCCGGTGGCCCCTCGGGACGGCTGCGGCGCTGGTCCCGTTGAGGGGCAGCCATGTCTTCGTCGGTGATGTGAAGCGCCTCGCGAAGCTGGATCAGCTCGCCCTCGCGCAGCTCGCGCCAGTAGCCGCGTGGGATGTCGCCAAGCTGTAGCGGCCCGATGCGCGTCCGGACGAGCTGGAGGACCGGATAGCCGATCTCCTCGAACATCCGGCGGACGATCCGGTTGCGCCCCTCGTGGATCACGATCCGGACGACCGTGCCGTCCTCGACGTTCTTGATCGGGCGGACGATCTCCGGCTGAGCGCGCTCGCCGTCGACGACGATTCCCCGTCGCAGCCGCTCCAGCGCTGCCGCTGGCGGGTGCCCGTCAAGCAGCGCCTCGTCCTCCTTGTCGATCTCGTAGCTGGGGTGCATCACCCGGTGCGCGACCAACCCGTCGTTGGTCAGTAGCAGTCCTTCGGTTTGCCGATCGAGCCGCCCGACCGGCACGACGCGCTCGCCAACCTGAACGAGGTCCATGACCGTGTCGCGACCGCGCTCGTCCGACGTCGTCGTGATGTAGCCCTTCGGCTTGTTCAGCAGGATATAGCGCAGCTTCGGGCGCGGGATGATCTTGCCGTCGACCTCGATCTTCTGGCGCATCGGGTCGACCTGTGTGCCGAGCTCGGTGACGACCTTGCCGTCGACGCGCACCCGGCCCTCGACGATGAGCTCCTCGGCGCGCCGTCGCGACGCGATGCCGGCAGCCGCCAGGACCCGCTGCAGCCGTTCCATCGGATACCGTTCCTCTCGACGGCCATCAGGCCGCCCGACGCAGGTGAGACAACGCTGCCGCACCATCTATCGAGTATACGGGCAGCCGCGCGACAACCCGACCGCCGGTCGAGAACTCGACGATTCCCAGCCACGGCGTCGCCGGATCCGACTCGTCCTCGAGCTTCCAGGTCAGTTCGTCGAGCTGAGCGGTTGTCATCAGCACGGTCCGCCGGATCATGAATCGCAACCCTTCGGCCGCGAGCGCGGCGGTCGCCCCCGCTGATGTGGCGTCGATGCCGACCGCCGCCCAGCGGTAGCTCGCGTCGATCGTCCCCATCAACTGCAGCGTATCGGCGTACCGATCGCTGCTACCGAGCACGACAGTGATGATCCGGTTGTCACCGCGCCAGAAGCCGGTGATGAGGCACTGTCCGGCCGCCTCTTCGGTGCCGGTCTTGATCCCGAAGACATCATCCCGCCCGATCAGCTCGTTGGAGCTGAAGATGTCCCACGACCGCGCGTTCGGCCCATCGGCGGATATCGTCGTCGCGGG
>DAOKZM010000027.1:4224-9528 GCA_035325665.1 Thermomicrobiales bacterium
CAGGAGCTGGTCCGCCAGCAGCGCCGCCGTCGCCCGGACGAGGTCGCGGGCCGAGGCGTAGTTGTTGCCCGGATCGTCCATCCCGACCGGATTGGAGAAATGGGACTGGGTCATGCCGTGAGCCTGGGCGAACGCGTTCATCTCGGCGACGAACCGGGCGACCGGGTCGGCCGTAGCCGGGTCGAGGACTAGCCCGCCGGCCCGCGCCAGCACCAGCGCCGCGTCTCCGCCCGAGGGCAGCAGCAACCCGTAAAGCAGGTCGCGGACACTGAGGATGTCCCCCTCCAGCAGCCCTGCGGCCGAGTAGACGGTCGGGTCGAGGAGGTCGCCGGCCTGGACCGTTAGTTGCGCGTCGGTGGCGAGGACCTCGCGAGCGACCAGCGCGGTCACGACCTTCGCCGTGCTGGCCGGCGGCAGGCTGACGTCGGCGTTGTTCGCGTAGAGTTCGATGCCAGTCGTCAGGTCCACCGCGATCGCGCCGGCCGCAGTTAGGCCCGCGTCGCTCACGAGTGCCGCTGGATCCGGCGTGACGAGCGGCGGGGTAGCCGTCAATCGCCCCTCAGCGACGAGCGGGAAGAGTAACGCGGTGGCGATGAGAATCGCGAAGATGCGTTGGAACCGAGTCAAAGACCGATCCTGACCACGTGACGTACTGACGACGTAGCCGCGGACAGCGGCCATCGGCAAGTATAGGGAACGCTCGCATCGACGTTGCCCGAACGTGGCGGTCGAGAGTACCCTTCGGCGCAGTCCGACAGAGAGGAGTCGTCGTCAGCATCATGAGCGTTCCACCTGCCCAGCGTCCGCACGTGCGTCCAGCGATCGAGGAGCTCAGCCCATACCGGCCCGTCGAATCCCCACACGACCTCGCCGAACGGCTCGGGATGCCGCTGGACCAGATCGTGAAGCTCGACTCCAACGAGAACCCATACGGTTGCTCGCTACGCGTCCAGGAGGCGCTGTCAGAGTTCGACCGCTATCACTACTACCCCGACGCCCAGGCCCGCCGGACGCGCGAGCGCATCGCCGCCTACGCGGGCGTCTGCGTCGATAAGGTCCTCGTCAGCAACGGGTCGGACGAGATGATCGACATGATCCTGCTGACCACGCTGGAACCCGGCGACGAAGTGATCTTGCCGGTCCCGACCTTTGGCGTCTATCGCGCCCGGACCGAGCTATTCGGCGGCCGCGCGGTCGAGGTCCCGCGGACCGAGTCGTTCGACCTCGACGTCGACGCGATGCTGGCGGCGGTCACCGACCGGACTCGACTGATCGTCGTGACGAATCCGAACAACCCGACCGGCAACCTCGCCACGACCCAGCAGATCGTCCGGCTGCTTCACACCGGCGTGCTGGTCGTCGTTGATGAGGCCTACTTCGAATTCTGCGGCAAGACGATCATGCCGCTGACCGGGGAGTTCGATAACCTGATCGTGCTGCGGACCTTCTCGAAATGGGCCGGGCTGGCCGGGCTGCGATTGGGCTATGGCGTCTTCCCGAAGAACCTCGGCGAGCAGGTCTGGAAGGTCAAGCCGCCGTTCAACGTCAACGTTGCCGCGCTTGTTGCCGCCGAGGCGTCACTTGACGACGTCGACTATCTCTACTCGACGATCGAGCGTATTCGCTCCGAGCGCGGGAGACTCCTGCGTCAGTTGCGCCGGCAGGACCTGCTAACCCCCTACCCGAGCCAGGCAAATTTCCTGCTTTGCCACGTCGACCGCGGCGACGCGCATGACATCCATCTGCGCCTGGCCGACCGGGGCGTCATGGTGCGCGGCTACGGCGACCCGCTGCTGCGCGACTACCTGCGCATCAGCGTCGGCCGGCCGGAAGACACGACGCGGCTTATGACCGCGCTCCAGAACATCGGCGCCCATGTCTGAGCGTCGCGGCCACGTCGAGCGCCGCACGGCCGAGACATCAGTATCGCTGGACTTCTGCCTCGACGGGCGCGGCACGAGCAACATCCGCACCGGCGTCGGCGCGCTCGACCACTTCCTGATGCTGTTCGCGCGCCACTGGTTGTTTGACCTCGTCGTCGCCGCCGACGGCGACCTCGACGTCGATGCCCACCACACGGTCGAGGATGTCGGGATCTGCCTCGGGCAGGCGATCGCTCAGGCGCTCGGCGGCCACCAAGGTATTCGCCGGACAGCCGACATCGCCGTCCCGATGGACGAGGCGCTGGCCCACGTCGCGATCGATTGCGGCGGTCGTTCGTATTATGTCCAGCGCGGCGAGTTCAGTCAGCCGTCAGTCGGCCAGCTCGAGACAGACTTGGTCCGCCACTTCTTCGACTCGCTGACCCGCGAGGCACGCATCAACCTGCACGTCGTGACGCTCTACGGACGGAACGCCCACCACGAAGTCGAGGCGCTGTTCAAGGCGTTCGCCCGCGCGCTGGACGCTGCCACGCGAGTGGACGATCGGCTTGACGGCCGGTTGCCCTCCACGAAGGAGCACATCGAAGGGGTCGTCTAGCCCGCTTCGTCGAGCGCCGAGCGCTGGAGGACGATCAGCCGCTCGATCGCCGCGCCGGCCAGCTCGAGCATCTGATCCATCTGCCCGCGTGTAAACGGCCGCCCCTCGGCCGAGCCCTGCACCTCAATCAGCTCGCCAGCGCCGTTCATCACGACGTTGCAGTCCACGCCAGCCCGCGCGTCCTCGCTGTAGTCGAGATCCACTCGCGGCTCACCCCCAACGATCCCGACGCTCACCGCCGCAACCGGCGACGCGATCGGGCTCGTCTTCAGCTGTCGGGTCGTGACCAAGTGTTGGCAGGCCAGCGCCAGCGCGACGAACCCGCCGGTGATTGCCGCCGTCCGCGTCCCGCCGTCCGCCTGCTGGACGACGCAGTCGATCGTGATCGTCCGCTCCCCAAGCCCGCGCAGATCGATCCCGGCCCGCAGCGAGCGACCGATCAGCCGCGAGATCTCCTGGCTACGTCCCGAGCTGATGGAACGATCCCACGACATCCGCGTCGTCGTGGAGCGCGGCAGCATTGCGTACTCGGCCGTCACCCCGCCCTGCCGCTTGCCGTCCAGGAACGGCGGGACGCGGTCCTCGACCGACGCCGTGCACCAGACGACGGTGTCGCCAAACGCGATTGATGCCGAGCCCTCGGCGTGCCGCGCGACGCGCGTCTGAATCTCGACCGGTCGCAGTTCGTCGTTGCTCCGCCCGACCCTCGGCCTGCCGGCGCTCATGAACCCTTCTTCCGTAGCTCCTCGACCAGCGCGCGGATGTTCTCGCGTCGCTGGGCCAAGCGCGCCTCGAAGCCGCGGTCGGTCGGCTGGTAGTACTCGCGACCTGCCAGGTTCTCCGGCAGGTGCTCCTGCGCCGACACGCCGACCTCCAGGTCATGGGCATACTCGTAACCCTTGCCGTAGCCGAGGCCGCGCATCAGCCCGGTCACGGCATTTCGCAGGTGCATCGGCACTGGGTCGTTCCGCGTCCCCTCAACATCAGCCCGCGCCGCGCCGTAGGCGCGATACAGCGCGTTGCTCTTCGGCGCCAGCGCGAGATAGACGACCAGCTCGGCCAGCGCCAGCGCCCCCTCCGGCATGCCGATGAAGTGCACCGCCTGCTGAGTCGCCATCGCCAGCACCAGCGCCTGCGGGTCGGCCAGCCCGACATCCTCACTGGCGACGCGCACCAGCCGTCGCGCCAGGTAGAGCGGGTCCTCGCCGCTCTCCAGCATCCGCGCCAGCCAGTAGAGCGACGCGTCGGCGTCCGAATCGCGGATCGACTTGTGCAGCGCCGAGATCGTATCGAAATGGGACTCGCCGGCCCGGTCGTAGATCGCCGCCCGCCGCTGAGCAGCGTCAAGCACCATGCGCTCGGTGATTGCCGTCTCGCCGGGCCCGACCGCCACGCTGGCCATCTCGAGTGTGTTCAGCGCGAAACGGGCATCGCCGTTGGACATGTTCACCAGCGTCGCGAGCGCCCCGTCCTCGATCGTCAACCCTTCGTCACCGAGCCCGCGTTCGGGATCGGCGAGAGCGCGCAGGACGACCTCACGGATATCGTCGTCGGACAACGACTTCAGCACGACGACACGCGAGCGCGAGAGCAGCGGCGCGTTGACCTCGAAGGATGGGTTCTCGGTGGTCGCCGTATCATTAAAAAAAAACCCGTCCTCGACGTACGGCAGAATCGCGTCCTGCTGCGCTTTGTTGAAGCGGTGGATCTCGTCGATGAACAGAAGCGTCCGCTGGCCGTTCATGCCCAGCCGATCGGCCGCCTCCCGCACCGCGGCGCGCAGGTCGGCAACACCGGACGACACTGCCGAGACGGCGATGAAGTGGGCGCGAGTCTGGGTCGCGATCAGTTGGGCGAGGGTCGTCTTTCCAACGCCCGGCGGACCCCAGAGGATGATCGAGGACAACCGGTCGCGCTCGATCGCTCGCCGCAGCACGCTGCCTGGACCGAGCACCTCCTGCTGGCCGACGAACTCGTCCAGCGTCCGCGGGCGCATCCGCGCCGCCAGCGGCCCCATCCGCCGCAGCTGGGCCTGCCGGTTGGCCTCAAACAGGTCCATCGCCACGCTCGTCGTCCTCGTCGGCAAGCTCTATCTCGAGCGCGGCGATTCGTCGCTCGACCTCGTCCAGGCTCCGGACGCCAAGCTCGCGCATGTCCTCGCGCAACTCCTCCAGCCGGTCGAGCAGAAGCAGCCTGTCGTAGGTCGGGTCGTCTTTCATCGTCCTCGTCGGCCCCCTCGGTGCTAGCGGGACATCGCCACGACGAACACCAGCAGCGCCGCGGTGAGTCCAGCGTACTGTATCGCCGCGATCCCGGTCAGCCGGCGCAACAGGTTCGCGCGGGTGACGAGCGCGTACCCCGTCACAACACTCGCCACGATGGCGCCAGTCCACCACCCCATCGGCGGCCAGTAGCTCAGCGGCCAGACGACCTCGACCGCCACCAGAGCCCCCACCAGCGCATATGCCTGACGCCGAACCGGATAGGTCGGGATTCCATCGTGGACCTGGAGCAGGATGAGCGCGATCACGACGAAGACGGCCGGCACGGTAAACAGCAGCCTCGCCTGGTACTGCAGCAGGAGCGCGACGACGACGTACGCCACGACAAGGCTCAGGCCGACGTGGACGATCAACAACGGCTGGTCGCCGTCGTCGTCCGCGGCGATGACCTCGCGGATACTGAGCGCGGCAAACGTCCCGGTTGCCGAGAGGACCGCCGCCATCACGACGATCGGCGGCGTGTGGTAGCGGGCGACCAGTAGCGCGGCCGCCAGCAACACCATCGCCGGGAGGACCCAGGCGGTCGCTAACGGCGGGTACG
>DAOKZM010000027.1:9538-15120 GCA_035325665.1 Thermomicrobiales bacterium
GTAGCCTCGCACCGGCCGGTCGTAGGCCCGATGGACCTGCCAGCCGAGCCCGGCAACGGTCAGCAGAGCCAGGACGTAGTAGAGCCTGGCGCCGGAGTCGATGAGCGGCGTATCGAGGATCGACGGCCTGGCGTGCCGGGCATACAATCCCAGCGCCAGCGCGAGCACCCCGGCCGCGCCGGATAACGTCGCGGCCGGCGGTATCGCCGGCAGTGTCGACGCCGAGCGACGCTCACGCATGGTCGAGTCCAGCGGCAGCCAGCGCCTCCCGAATCTCCCGGGCGCTCAGCGCGCCTTGCCGGAGTATCCTGATCTCCGAGCCAGTCGCATCCACGACCGTGGATGCCGCCGCATCGCCCGAGCGCCCGCCGTCGACGACGAATACGACCCGGCTGCCGAGCCGTTCGACGACTTCTTCGGCCGTCCGTGCCTCCGGACCTCCCGAGCGATTCGCGCTCGTCACCGCGAGCGCGCCGCCGGCCGCCCGGATCACCGCGAGTGCGACATCGTGCGCGGGCATCCGTAGCCCAACCGTCGGCACGCCGCGGGTTACCGCGTCGGGCACCGCGTCCGAGGCCGCTACGACGATCGTCAGCGCGCCCGGCCAGAACGCGCGGGCTAGCGCAAGCGCGGCCGGCGACGCGCTCGTCGCCAGCCGCGCCACCTGATCACTGTCCGAGATGAGAATCGGCAGCGCCTTGTCGCCTGACCGGCCCTTGATGGCATAGATCCTCGCGAGCGCGTCCGGCCGTTCCAGCGAGGCCGCGAGGCCGTAGACCGTGTCGGTCGGTATCGCGACCACGCCCCCCGCGCGAAGCACCGCGACGGCCCGCTCGATCTGGTTTTCGAGCGGGCGACCATGCGCGCCGCCGATCTCTCCGGACTCCTCGACCACTCCGCCCCCTCGTCCGCCACGCGCCTACAGTTGCGCCTTGATCTGCCGGGCGAGCTCGCGGCCGATCCCGTCGACCGCTGCGATCTGCTCCTCAGACGCCTCACGAATGCGCTTGACGCTGCCGAATGCGTGGATCAGCGCCTTCTTGCGCTTCGGCCCAACGCCACGCAGATCGTCCAGCGCCGAGCGCACGGCCGCCCGCTCCCGCTTCTGACGGTGGAACGACACGGCGAAGCGATGCGCCTCGTCGCGCACGCGCTGGACGAGGTAGAGCGCCTGAGAGTCGCGGTCCAGCACGACCGGCCACGACTGCCCCGGCAGGAAGATCTCTTCGTTCTCCTTGGCCAGGCCGACGACCTGCGTCTCGAACCCGACCTCAGCGAGCGCCTCGAGCGCGGCGTTGAGCTGCCCCTTGCCGCCGTCGATGATGACCAGGTCCGGCTGGCGTGCCCAGGCCTCGGTTTCCGGCTCGGTGGCCAGTCGCTTGAACCGTCGAGCGACGACCTCCTTCATCGCCGCGAAGTCGTTCTGGCCGTCCACGCTCTTGATCGAGAATCGTCGGTAGTCGCTCTTCTTCGGCTTTCCGTCCTCGAAGACCACCATCGAGGCGACCATATTCGTCCCCTGCAGCGTCGAGATGTCGAAGCATTCGATCCGCCGTGGCAATCCCGAGAGCTCTAGCGCGTCGGCTAGCTCGGTCAGCGCGGCCGTCATCCGCTGCTCGTCATTGAGCCAGCGCAGGCGCGTCTGCTCGAAGTTCTCCGCGGCGCTCTTAGCCACCATTTCGACGAGCCGGCGTTTCTCGCCGCGCTGCGGCACGGTAAGCTTCACCCGCCCGCCACGGCGCTCGGCAAGCCAGCCGCGCAGGATCTCGTCGTCGGTCGGCAGGCGCTGGACGATCAGCTCGGCCGGGACAACCGCAGCGTCCGCGTAGAACTGGGCGACGAAGCTGGCGACGATCTCCGATGGATCGTCGTCCACCCGCGTCCCGGACATCACGAAGTGCTCGGAGCCAAGGATCTTGCCGTTGCGGATCATCGCGGCCTGCACCACTGCGTCGCCGCCGGGCGACTGGTAGACCGCGATGACGTCGGCGTCGTCCCCCTTGCCGGAGACGATCTTCTGCCGCTCCAGCACGTGCTCGATCGCCGAGACCTCGTCGCGCAGCTTGGCGGCGCGCTCGAAGTCCAGATCCTCGGCGGCCTGCTCCACCCGCCGCCGCAGTTCCGGCACCAACTCCTCGCCGCGCCCCTGCAGGAACAGCGCCGCCCCCTCGACCGCCGCAGCGTACTCGGCGATGCACGGCCCGAGGCAGCGGCCCATGTGGAAGTACAGGCACGGCCGCGGCGCGTCGCCGGTGATGGTGATGTCGCACGGCCGGTAAGGGAACAACCGGTTCAGCAGGTCGAGCGTCCGGTGGACCGAGCCGGCCGACGTGTACGGGCCGAAGTAGCGCCCGCCGTCCTGCACGATCCGCCGCGTCGAGATAACGCGCGGCCACTCCTCGTTGGTGATCTTGATGTAGGGGTATGTCTTGTTGTCCTTCAGTCGGACGTTGTAGCGCGGCTGATAACGCTTGATCAGCTCGTTCTCGAGGATCAGCGCCTCGCTGGCCGTGTCGGTCCGGATGACATCGAAGTCGGTGATATGGCTGACCAGCTCGCGCGTCTTGGGATCCGGCAGCCGGCTCTCCTGGAAGTACGAGCGCACGCGGTTGCGCAACGACGCCGCCTTGCCGACGTAGATGACGTCGCCGGCCGCGTTCTTCATCAGGTAGACGCCGGGTCCGGTCGAGAGCGCTGACAGCCGGTCAGAAAATCGCGTGCCCATGTCTCAATTGTACCGGCCGCGCCGAGCCGCCGGGCGCCGCGAGCCTTGACCACCAGTCAGTGTCCGGGCATACTGTACGTACACTCCGCCCTGCGGGTGGTCTCGGCGTCGGCTGCGGTTCGTTACACTTACCTGTTCGAGATCGCCCACGGAACGTGAGAGAAGGCCGGATCGAGATGCAGAGCCACGAGATACGACAGCAATTCATCGAGTTCTTTGCCGAACGCGGACACCTCAACGTGCCCTCGTCGTCGCTGATCCCGCATAACGACCCGACCGTCCTGCTGACGACCGCCGGCATGCAGCAGATGACCCCCTACTTCCTCGGTCTCGAGCAGCCGCCCGCGATCCGGATGACGTCGATCCAGAAGTGCTTCCGCACCGTCGATATCGACGAGGTCGGCGACGAGCGCCACAGCACGTTCTTCGAGATGCTCGGGAACTTCTCGTTCGGCGACTACTTCAAGCGCGACGCGATCCGCTACGCCTGGGACCTCCTCACCATCACCTACGGCATCCAGCCCGAGCGGCTCCAGGCGACGATCCACCCCGACGATGAGGAGGCCCGCATCCTCTGGATGGAAGAGGTCGGCTTGCCCCCCGACCGGATCCACGAGGACCCCACCAACATCTGGGGGCCGGTCGGCGAGACCGGACCGTGCGGGCCCGACAGCGAGCTGCACGTCGACCGCGGCGAGCAGTATGGCTGCGGCGAGCCGGACTGCGGCCCGAACTGTCCGCGCTGCGACCGCTGGATGGAACTCTGGAACCTCGTCTTCATGAGCCACTTCAAGGAGGCCGACGGCTCGCTCCGCGAGCTGGAGAGCAAGAACATCGACACCGGCATGGGCCTGGAGCGTATCTCGATGATCCTTCAGGACGCGCCGACGATGTACGAGACCGACCTGCACCAGCCGATGATCGCTCGCGCCGCCGAGATCGCGGGCGCAACCTACGGTGCCGACCCGGCCATCGACCGGTCGCTCCGCGTGATCAGCGACCACGTCCGCGGCGCGACCTTCCTGATCACGGACGGCGTCCTGCCGGGCAACGAGGGCCGTGGCTACGTCCTGCGCCGCATCCTGCGACGGGCGATCCGCCACGGCCGCGCAGCCGGCATCGAGCGCCCGTTCCTCGTCGCCATCGTCGACGTCGTCATCGACCGCTTCAGGGAGTACTACCCGGACATGATCAAGCGCGCCGGCACGATCCGCCGCGTCGTCGAGAACGAGGAACAGTCGTTCTCGCGCACGCTGGCCAACGGCATGGCCCGCTTCGCCGAGCTCGTAGACGAGCTGCGCGCCGCGGGTGGCACGACCATCGCTGGCGAGGATGCCTTCCGGCTCTACGACACCTACGGCTTCCCGTACGAGCTCACGGTCGAGCTGGCCACCGACGCGGGTGTCGAGGTCGACGCCGATGGCTTCGCCGCGGCGCTGGAGCAGTCGCGCGCCCGCAGCCGCCAGCACGTCGCCACCTTCGCCGATTCCGCTCGCGACCGCAGCCAGATCTACGCGCATCTCCAGCCGGTCGAGTTTCTCGGCTACGAGACGACGCGTGCCGATGGCACGGTCACCGAGCTGATCGGCAGCGAGGCTGTCGTCGAACAGCTCGACGCGGGCCAGCCAGGAGAGCTCGTCCTCGACCGGACTCCCTTCTACGGCGAGTCGGGCGGCCAGGTCGGCGACACCGGCATCATCGCCACGGAGACCGGGGTCTTCGAGGTATTCGACACCCAAAGGCCGACGCCGACGCTCGTCGTCCATCGCGGCCAGGTCACCGAGGGATTTATCCAGCGTGGCCAGGTGGCAACCGCCACCGTTGATGCCGAACGTCGGGACGCGATCCGCCGGAACCACACGGCGACCCACATCCTGCACCGGGCGCTGCGGATGATCCTCGGCGAGGACACGTACCAGGCCGGGTCGCTGGTCGCGCCGGACCGCCTGCGCTTCGACTTCACCAGCACAACGCCGCTCGGCCCCGACGGCATCCAGCGCGCGACCGAGATCGCCAACGCGGTCCTGCTGCGCGACGACCCCGTCACGACCGAGACGCTCACCTACGACGAGGCGGTCGCGAAGGGCGCGATGGCGCTGTTTGGCGAGAAGTACGGCGACCTCGTCCGGATGGTCTCGATTGGCGAGTACTCGCGCGAGCTCTGCGGCGGCACCCACGTCCGACACGCCGCCGAGATCGGGCCGATCGTCATCCTCAGCGAGGCGTCGATCGGCTCCGGCGTCCGACGGATCGAGGCGCTCACCGGACGTGCCGCGCTGGAGTATCTCCAGCGCCTCCAGACCGTCGCGACCGAGGCGGCACGGACGCTGCACGTCCCGGTCGAGGATCTTGCCGAGGAGTTGCGGTCGTTGCAGGCAGCGGTCCGCGAACGGGACCGCACGATCGACCAGCTTCGCCTCTCGCTGGCGACGTCCGATGTCGACAGCATCGTCAGCAAGGCGGTCGAGGTTGACGGCATCCCGGTGCTCGCCACCCGCGTCAGCGCCGACGACCGCGAGACGATGCTCCAGATCGGCGACCGATTGCGCGACCGGCTGCGCTCCGGCGTCGTCGTCCTCGGCAGCGAGATCGACGGCAAGCCGGCGCTGGTCGCGATGGTGACGAAGGACCTCACGGCCCGCGGTCTGAGCGCCGGCAAGCTCATCCAGGAGCTAGCGCCGGTGATCGGGGGTCGCGGCGGCGGCCGACCGGAGTTGGCAAACGGCGGTGGCGCCGACGCCACCAGATTGGACGAGGCGCTCGGCGGCGTCGAGGCCGCAGTCTCCCGCCAGCTCGGCGGGTAGGCCCGGTCGCGCATGTGGCGCGACCGATCTCCGTGCCGGGCGGCGGGTCCATG
>DAOKZM010000028.1:0-2105 GCA_035325665.1 Thermomicrobiales bacterium
TCGAGCGATGACCGACGACCATGGCCGCAAGATGCGCAAGGCAGAGCCAGCGACCCCGGTCGAGGTCCTGGGCCTGTTCGATCTGCCCGAGGCCGGCGACCTCTTCCAGGCGGTCGAGGACGAGCGAACTGCTCGCGTATTGGCTGAGGAGCGTGCCCGCCAGCGGCGCGCCGAGGCGTTCAACCAGACGCGCGTCGTTAAGCTCGACGACATCTACGACCAGATGCAGGAGGGCGGCACCAAAGAGCTGCCGATCATCGTCAAGGCCGACCTCCAGGGCTCGCTCGAAGCACTGCTCGGCTCGCTGGCGAAGCTGAACGAGGAGTCCAGCGCGGTCAAGATGACGACGGTCCTCAGCGGCACCGGCGCGATCAACGATTCCGATGTCAACCTTGCCGCCGCCTCCGGCGCCGTCATCATCGGCTTTAACGTCCGGCCGGACGCTGCGGCCAAGCGCAGCGCCGACGCGGCGAACATCGACATCCGCTACTACGACGTCATCTATCATCTGATCGAGGACGTGCGGGCGGCGATGTCGGGACTGCTCGAACCCGAGAAGCGCGAGGTTACCGACGGATACGCTGAGGTGCGGGAGACGTTCCGGATCCCAAGTCGCGATGTCGTCGCCGGTCTCTACGTGCTCGACGGGAAGATCAACCGCAACTCGCGCGTCCGGGTTTTGCGCAACGGCACGGTGCTTACCGATACGATGGTGAGCTCGCTCAAGCGCTTCAAGGACGACGTGCGCGAGGTCGCGGCCGGCTACGAATGCGGCGCGACGCTCGAGGGATTCAACGACATCGAGGTGGGCGACCAGCTCGAGTTCTATCACGTAGAAGAGGTCGCCCGGTCCTGATCGGGACGGGCGTCGTCGGTCGAAGGTCGGGGAGGTACAACCTCCCCGACGTTTGGCCGTATGCCGGAGCGGGACGATGAGTGACCGGCGACAGGAACGCGTTGCTGATCTCATTCGCGACGAGGTCAGCCAGATCATCCAACAGGAGATGGACGACCCGCGCCTCGGCATGATCAGCGTCACCCACGTCGAGATGAGCCCCGACCTGCGCTACGCGCGGCTGTTCGTCAGCGTCTTCGGCTCCGAGGCCGAGCAGCGGGACGCGCTGGTCGCGCTCAACAACGCTAGCAGGTTCATCCGCCGGACGCTCGCGCCGCGCGTCCGGATGCGGGTGCTGCCCGAGCTGTCCTTCCGTCTCGACCGCTCGATGGCCCACGCCGAGTCGATCGCTCGCCTCCTCAGGGAGCTCGAGCCCGAGCTCGCGCAAAAGCCTGAGACCGACGAACAGCCCCAGCCTGGCGAGGACGGTTCGGCATGACGCCGGAGGCACGCGCCGACGAGCCGCCAACCGGATCTGTCGTCCATGAGGCGCTGTCGCAGTTGCCATCGCTCGCCCACCAGCTTCGCGACGAGCTCCGAGGTGTCGAGCGACTGGCGATCTTGACGCACGCCACCCCCGACGCCGACGCGGTCGCGTCAGCGCTCGGCATGGCCACCGTCTGCGAGCAGCTCGGCATCGAGCCGCGGATGGTCGCCGCCGGGGATGGGATGCTGCCGGCGAACCTGACGTTCATCGCCGGCTCCGAGCGACTCCGAAACGTCGATGCGGGAGTCATTCCTGATGCCGACCTGCTGATGCTAGTCGATTGCTCCGACGAACAGCGTTTGGGGCCGCTCTACTACGAAGCGGCCGACGAGCTGGAACGACACCGGCGGATCGTCAACATCGACCACCACGTCACCAACACGCGCTTCGGCAGCTTCAACATCGTCATTCCCGAGGCAGCGGCGACGGCCGAGATCATCGCCGGCATCTACCAGTCGCTCGCCGTGGAGCTGGATCCAGCCGAGGCGACGACCCTACTGGCTGGCATCTACGGCGACACCCTAGGTCTGAGGACGCCAAGCACCACCCCCGCGACGCTCCGCGCCTCGGCTTTGCTGCTTGAGGAGGGGGCCGACCTCGATACGATCGTTGATCAGCTGTTCCGGCTGAAGCCGTACTCGACCGTGTGTCTGTGGGCCGAGGCGCTGCAGCGGACGCAGTGGCGGGGCTCGCTCATCTGGACGCAGATCGACGGCGCGATGC
>DAOKZM010000028.1:2177-12296 GCA_035325665.1 Thermomicrobiales bacterium
TGGTCAACTTCCTGGCCGGCACGATCGGCGCCCGCGCGTCGGCCATTCTGTATCTCGAGTCCTGGGGCTGGCGCGTCAGTATGCGGACGCTCGCGAACGACGTGAACGTCGCCGAAATCCTGCGGCACTTCAACGGCGGTGGTCACCCGCGTGCCGCCGGAGCGCGTCTCGCGCCGGGCGAGGCAGCACGTGACCACTTCCTCGCCCAGGTTGCTCGCGCGCTGGAGCCGCCCGGGGGATCGCCCGGCGCCGGTGGCAACCGTGGCCCCACGGTCTGACCTGCCCGACATCCACGGGTTGATTGTCGTCGATAAGCCGGCCGGTTGGACGTCGCACGACGTCGTCGCCCGCGTCCGGCGTCTGACCGGAATGAAGCGCGTCGGCCACGGCGGGACGCTCGACCCATTCGCCACCGGCGTCGTCGTCGTGGCCGTTGGGCGAGCGACCAGGGTTCTGCAGTATATCCAGGACAGCGACAAGCGCTACCTCGCCCACGTCGTTCTCGGCGCGGAGACCGATACCCTCGATGTCGACGGAGAGGTCGTCAGCCGCAATCGCGGCGAGTCGCTTCCCGCGCGCGAGGACGTTGAAGCCGCGCTGGCGCATTTCACCGGCGAAATCGAGCAAGTTCCGCCGGCTTACTCGGCGATCAAGGTCCAGGGGCGCAGGCTCTACGAGCGAGCGCGCGCCGGGGAAGCGGTCGTGGCGCCGACGAGGATTGTGCGGATCGACGCAATCGACGTGCTCGACTTCGAGCCGCCCGACCTATTGCTCGACATCTCCTGCGGCAAGGGGACCTACATCCGTTCGATCGCCCGCGACCTGGGCGCGAGGCTCGGCAGCGGCGCCTACTGCCACGGGCTCCGCCGCATCCGCAACGGCGCGTTTACCGTCGCCGACGCCTGGACGCTCGACGAGCTGGACGCCATCGACCTACGCGGGCGCTGGCCGGAGGTGGCCACCCACCCTGACCGGGCAGTCGCCAACCTGGACGCCATCATCCTCGACGGTGACCAGACTGAGGCGTGGTATCATGGCCGATCGGTCGATCCGGTCACTATCGACGCCCGCCCCTGGCCGGCGCTGCTGCGCGTTTACACGCCGGACGGCCGTTTCGCGGGCATCGGTCGCCATCAGGACGACGGCGCCTTGCGGCCGGCGTTCGTGTTCTCAGCAAGCGAGGAAGGTCAGGCGTGACGACGGCAGAAGGCGCGGCGGAAGCGAGGCTAGCGGAGGCCGGCGGCTCGCCGCATGTCGTCACGATCGGCAACTTCGACGGTGTTCACCGTGGCCACCAGTACCTCATCCAGCAGGTCGTCGACGACGCGAGACGTCGCGAAGTGCGGTCGCTGGCGATCACCTTCGAGCCGCACCCGGCCGCGGTGCTCCGCCCCGGCCACTTGCCGGAACGTCTTGCCACGGCGGCCGAGAAGCTGGAGCTTCTGCGCGCAACGGGCCTGGACAGCGTCGTCGTGCTGGAGTTCACTCGCGAGTTCGCCAGCCTGGAACCCGATACGTTCTTGGAGCTCGTGCTTTCGACACTCCATCCGGTCGCAGTGTTCGTCGGCGAGGGCTTCCGGTTCGGCCACGGCCGGGCCGGCGATGGCGACACGATCCGGCGGTTCGGCGAGCGCCACGGCTTCGACACGACCGTCATCACGCGCCTGCGCGACGACGACCAGATGATCAGCAGCTCCAACATCCGTGCTGCGCTGAAGGCTGGCGACGTGGCAAGCGCCGCCGAATGGTTGGGGCGTCGTTACCGGCTGCTCGGCACGGTCGAGCACGGCGCGGCCCGCGGGAAGTCGCTCGGGTATCCAACCGCGAACCTCACTGTCGATCCGCTCGTCTGCGTCCCCGGCGACGGCATCTACGCCGCGCTCGCCCATCTCCCAGATGGCCAGATGACCGCCCGGCAGGCGCTCGTCTACATCGGGACGCGCCCGACGTTCGACAACGGCGATCGGCTGGTTGAGGCCAACATCCTCGACTTCAACGGCGACCTGTACACGCGTGACCTCGAAGTCGAGTTCGTCGCCTTCATCCGTGGCGATCAGGTCTTCGAGAGTGCCGACGCGCTGTCGGCACAGATGACGCTCGACGAGCGCCGGGCACGCGAGATCCTCGCCACGCGCTGACCGGCTGCGTCGTCCGTCCCGTCCGGCCGGGGTATACTTCACTCCGCGACCGGGGTGTGGCGCAGTTGGTAGCGCGCGGCGTTTGGGACGCTGAGGTCGGAGGTTCGAGTCCTCTCACCCCGACCGGCGCCACCTCGCGGGGGTAACTCAGTTGGTAGAGTGTCTGCCTTCCAAGCAGAATGTCGCGGGTTCGAGTCCCGTCCCCCGCTCCCGCCCGTCAACGATTTATCGAAGAAGCACGGCGCTCGATGATTGGGTGTCGTGCTCGCGTTATGTCGCGACATTCCGCAGTCGGATGCTGCCCGCTCATCAGCCGATGTCCAAGTTACCGAACATCAGCACCTTGCGATCCATGTCGAACGTTGCGCTCTCGGCGCGCTTGAACAGCTTGAGCAGCACGTCCAGGTCATCTTCGCTTGGAACCAGGACGTATTCGTCGGCGCCGTGGTCGAGGATGAGCTGCAGGGTGAATTGCCCATCGTCGCCACGCTCCCCTTCCGTCCACGATGCCTGGATGTTCGTCACCTGACGGACCTTGATGCGCTCCACGGTTCGCCGATCGTCGGTCGTGCCCGTCATCTTCGTTGCCCTTCTATTTGGATCGACTCGCCTCCGTCGCGCATTGTGCATGACGGATGCCGCTCGATGGGCCGATGATACGATCAGCGTCGCCGCGCCGCCGCGGGCGCGGGGCGTTCTTCAGCCATCGATCGTCTGGAGGTCCAGTGGCCAATCTCGAGCGCGTCGCGCTCTTTACGAATGAGTATCCACCGAATGTCTACGGCGGCGCCGGGGTGCACGTCGAGTACCTAAGCCAAGCACTCGCGCGGCAGCTCGCGGTCGAAGTCCGCGCCTTCGGGAACCAGGACGTGACCGAGGGCCGGCTGCGCGTCCGAGGCTACGAAGGCTGGTCAGAGATGCAGCACGGCACCGACCCGCGCTATCGCGGCGCGCTGGACGCCTTCTCGCGCAGCCTCGCGATGGCAAAGGACACGCTCAACGCGCAGATCGTCCACTGCCACACCTGGTACACGGATATGGCCGGATTCCTCGCCCGGATGCTCTGGGATGTCCCATTCGTGCTGACGACCCACTCGCTCGAGCCGCTTCGACCGTGGAAGGTCGAGCAGCTCGGCGCTGCCTACCACATGAGCTCGTGGATGGAGCGCACCGGGATCGAGTCGGCCGACGCAGTGATTGCCGTCTCGCAGGAGACGCGAAACGATGTGCTGGCGAACTTCGACGTCAAGCCCGACCGTGTCCACGTCATCCACAACGGCATCGACCTGGACGAGTACCGGTTCGACCCGGCCACCGACGCGGTCGCCGCGCGCGATATCGACCCGACGCGGCCGTACGTCCTCTTCGTCGGCCGGATCACCCGTCAGAAGGGAATCATCCACCTGGTCAATGCCATCCCGTCGATCGACCGCTCGCTGCAGGTCGTCCTGCTGGCCGGCGCGCCCGACACGCCGGAGATCGGCCGCGAGATGGCAGAGCGCGTCGCCGAGGTGAGCGCCGACCGGCCCGGCGTCGTCTGGATTCAGGAGATGCTGCCGCGTCCGGAGGTCATCCAGTTCTACTCGCATGCCGCGGTGTTCTGCTGCCCGTCTGTCTACGAGCCGTTCGGGATCATCAATCTGGAGGCGATGGCGTGCCGGACTGCCGTTGTCGCCTCCAACGTCGGTGGGATTCCGGAGGTCGTCGTGCCGGAGGAGACGGGGCTGCTCGTCGATCTTGACCTTCGCCCTGGCACGTTTGACCCAATTGATCCGGCCGGCTTCTCCGCGGCGCTGGCAGCGGCGATCAACCGCGTGGGGCTGGACCCAGCGCTCCAGCGCGCGTTCGGCGAGCAAGGCCGTGCCAGGGTCGAGGCGCACTTCTCCTGGGACGTCATCGCCGCGAAGACGATCGACCTCTACCGGCATGTGATCGACGACTACCGGAGGCGGGGCGCCACCGGCGGATAACGCGGCAGGTGTTGTCCTCTTTCGCCTCCCCGGCGATACTGCCGCGAGTCGAACGGCCAGGGAGGGAGAGGGAGTTAGCATGCGAATCGTGACCGGAGGCATCGCCCAGGAGACCAACACGTTCCAGTGGGAGGCGACCAGCCTCAGTGACTTCACCAAGGGATCGAGCGGGATCGTCCGCGGCCAGGAGATCCTCGACCTCGACGGGACCGGCGGGATCTACGGTGGCATCGTCGCCGAGGCGCGCGAGCAGGGCGTCGAGCTGATCCCGACGACGTATGGACATGCCGTGCCAGGTGGCCGCGTCTCGCGCGAGGCGTTCGAAACGCTCCGGGATGAGATCCTCGCCGGCATCCGGGCGGCGATGCCGGTCGATGGCGTCCTGCTCGGCATCCACGGCGCGATGGCGCTGGAGCATTCGGACGACGGGGAGGGTCCGCTGATCACGGCGGTCCGCGAGCTCGTCGGCCCGGAGATCCCGATCGTCGCGCCGCTGGGCCTTCACACGAACTTGTCTGACGAGATGATGGCCGAGGCCACGGCGTTCATCGGCTACAAGGAGTACCCGCACATCGACATGCCGGAGACCGGCCGGCAGGCGATGCAGGTCCTGATCGACACGATCAAGGGGAATGTCCAGCCCGAGATGGCCTACGTCCGGGTACCGCTGATCGCGCCGAACCAGTCGATGGTGACGACGTGGCAATCGCCGCTGAAGGACGCCATCGACCGCGCCCGCGAGATGGAGCAGGAGCCGGGTATCCTCGCCGCGACGGTCCTCGGCGGCTTCCCGTTCGCCGACGTGCCGTTCGCCGGTGTCGCGACGATCGTCGTCGCCGATGGCGACCGCGAGCTCGCCCAGCGGTATGCCGACGAACTGGCCCAGATGTGCTGGGATCGCCGCGAGAAGTTCACCATTCATCCGACGCCGATCGACGACGCGATCGCCGAGGCGCTGGCCGGCGAACCCGGCAGCGTGTACGTGCTGGCGGATATCTCCGACTCCGGAGCCAGCGGCACGGCCGGCGACGGAACCGAGGTACTGCGCGGGCTGCTGAAGGCCAACGCCAAGTTCGCCACCGTCGCCCAGATCATGGACCGCGACGCGGTGCAGGCCTGCATCGATGCTGGCGTCGGCGCGACGGTCACGCTGAGCGTGGGAGGCAAGCACGACAAGCTCCACGGCGAGCCGGTCGAGGTGACCGGGATGGTCAGGCTGATCCACGAGGGACGCTTCCCGATGGGCGGTGTCATGGGCCGCGGGACCACCGCCAGTCGCGGACGGACCGTCGTCCTTGAGATCGACGGGCCGGGAGGAATCGAGCTACAGCTCACCGACCTGCGCGGCCATCCGAATGACCTCAACTTCTTTCGCGCGTTCGGCATCGAGCCGACTGAGCGGCGCATCCTCGTGCTGAAGAGCGCCGCGCATTTCCGGGCCGCGTTCGAGCCGATTGCGACGAAGGTGATTGAGGTGGACGCTCCCGGCATCAGCAGTCCGAAGCTCGACTCGTTCGGCTACACGGCGTTACGCCGACCGATCTACCCGCTGGATCCGGATATCGAATGGTCGCCCGAGCAGGGGCGCCGGTAATGGATGGGTCGGGATTTCTGAAGCTAGCATCTGGGATATGTAATCTACCATCCTAGCGCTGCCCAGCCGGGATATCTGCCATGCATGATGGAACTCGATGGTGGCGTCCGTACGCACGGCTCCGCCAGGACAGCCGCGATCGGTATACTGAACGTCGTGCCGCCGAGGCACGAACGCCGGGTGGGGGCCTGTAGCTCAGCGGCAGAGCAAGGGGCTCATAACCTCATGGTCGCAGGTTCGATTCCTGCCAGGCCCACCGGACGGCTTGCAGCCGCGTTCGGACGCGTGTACTATGGGTGTACGTACATTATCGGAGGACAATGCCCGAGCCAATCGACATCGCCCGCGATATCGCGGAGCTCGCATCGGACGCGCTGGCGACGAACATCACCGTCCTCGACATCGGGAAGCTCTCGGTTATCGCCGATGTCTTCGTCGTTTGCTCGACCGACAACTCGCGACAGTTGAGGGCGGTCCAGGAGGACGTGACCGAGGGACTCCAGGAGCAAGGGGTCAGGCCCCTGCGAGTCGAGGGCACGGCAGATACCGGATGGGTCCTGCTCGACTACGGAGACGTCGTCGTTCACCTCTTCACCGAGGATCAACGGCAGTTCTACCGACTCGAGGATGTCTGGTCTGAGGCGCCGAAGCTGCTCGTCATTCAGTAGAAGGCCGGCGAGGCAGGCAGAGGGGATACGGTGGGATGGCACGCACAGGGTCAATCGTAGCCGGGTTGGCACTGCTCGTCGCTTTGACAGCCGCCGCAGTGGTAGCGGCGCTGTTGCGCGAACCCTCCCGGCGCGGGCTGCTCGCGACGACGATCCGCCGCTCGGAGCGAGGGCACCCGCGCTGGGAGCTGCTCGCCCAGTAGGACAGCAGGGCACTCGGAGCGATGGGGGTCGCTTGGCCTACTCGGTCACTTCGTTGCGAATCGGGCGTCGCCGCGCTAGCCAGGCGATGATCCCGAGCAGTACGATCGCCATCAACATCAGCACGTAGAGCTTGGATTCGCGCGTCGGCAGCAGCAGCGCCGACGCGCCGAACACGGCTGTCAGCAGCCCGAAGCAGCCGACGACCTGCGGCTGGCTGAGCCCTGCGTCGAGCAGCCGGTGGTGCAGGTGCCCGCGGTCGGCAACGATCGGTGACCGTCCATGCATCACCCGGTAAACGATCACCCAGGCCGTGTCGAGGATGGGGATCCCCATCGCCAGCAGCGTCGTGGCGATCTTCGCGCCACCGATGACACTGATCGTCGCCAGCGCGAAGCCGAGAAACATCGCGCCCGAGTCGCCCATGATGATCCGCGACGGATGCCAGTTGAATGGCAGAAAGCCGAGGATCGCGCCAGCGAGCGCGATCGCCAGCAGCGATATCGTGAACTGGGGATCGCCGGCCGGTCGAAAGTACGTGTGCAGGAACAACACGATGCTGGCGACGAGCGCGATCGTCCCGGCCAGCCCATCTAGCCCGTCCGACCAGTTGACCGCGTTCATCATCCCGACGATCCAGAAGATGGTGAACAGCACCGCGACCGCGATCGGCAGATGGACCGTTCCGACCCAGGGCGCGTTGAATTGCTCGATGATGATGCCGTAGTCCCCTCCTCGCCAGCGTGGAACGACGACCAGCGCTGCCGCGGCGACCTGCAGGACGAGCTTCGGAATCGGCGCGATGCCGACGATGTCGTCGAACGCCATGACGCCGACGACGATCGTCGCGCCGACCAGCAGGAGCACGATCCGCTCGACCTCGATCTGGAATCGGTCCACCGGCAGCGCGAACGAGACTCCGACCGCCACGACGAAGCCGAGAAAGATCCCCAGCCCGCCGATGCGCGGCAGCGGCTGAGTGTGGACTCGGCGCGCCTCCGGCATGTCGAACAGGTTGGCCCGGACGGCCATCGAACGCAGCTGCGGCGCCGCCAGGTAGGCCACCAGGAATGCCGAGACGCCGACAGCAGCGGCGATGAGCCAGTGAGGCATCAGTCGGTAATCCACCCGCGCTGAGGACGCCTAGGCATCGTCGCGGACGCCCGGCAGCGGGTATCCGGCGCAGAGCTCGCGGACCTGGGCGCCGATGCGCTCGATCTGTGCTTCGTCGTCCGGCGCGTGGACAATGTCGGCGATCCAGGCGCCGATCCGCCGCATCTCGTCCGGGCCAAATCCGCGAGTCGAGACGGCCGGGGCGCCGAGGCGGATGCCGCTCGTCTGCATCGGAGGGCGTGGGTCGTTCGGGATCGCGTTCTTGTTGACGGTGATGCCGGCAGCTTCGAGCAAGCGCTCGGCCTTGCGGCCGCTGATCCCCGCGCTGGTCAGGTCCACCAGCAGCAGATGGTTGTCGGTCCCGCCGGACACGACGCGCAGGCCGTGCTCCTGGACCGCCTCGCTCAGCGCCCGAGCGTTAGCCAGAACGAGGTCGATGTACTCGGCGAACTCCGGCTGCAACGCCTCACCGAACGCGACCGCCTTACCGGCGATCACATGCATCAGCGGCCCGCCCTGCAATCCGGGAAAGAGCGTCTTGTTGACCGCCGCCGCCCGCTCCTCGTCGGCCATAACCATGCCGCCGCGCGGGCCGCGCAGCGTCTTGTGGGTCGTCGTCGTCGTCAGGTGCGCGCTGCCGATCGGCGTCGGGTGCCTGCCGGCGGCCACGATTCCGGCGATGTGGGCGATGTCGGCCATCAGGTAGGCGCCGACCTCGTCGGCGATCTCGCGGAACGTCGCGAAGTCGATCGTCCGCGAATAGGCGCTGGCGCCGCAGACGATCATCCGCGGCTGGACGCGCCTGGCGGCGTCGCGCACGGCGTCGTAGTCGATCGTCTCGTTGTCTGCCGTGACGCCGTAGAAGTGCGCCTCGAAGATCTGCCCCGAGAAGTTGACCGGTGAGCCATGGGTCAGGTGGCCACCCTCGGAGAGGTTCATTCCCAGGATGCGGTCACCCGGCTCGAGCACTGAGAGATAGGCCACCAGGTTCGCCGACGCGCCGGAGTGGGGCTGGACATTCGCGTGGCTCGCGCCGAACAGCTTCCTGGCGCGATCAATCGCCAGGTTCTCGGCGATGTCCACGAACTCGCAGCCGCCGTAGTAGCGCTTGCCGGGCAGCCCCTCGGCGTACTTGTTGGTCAGGACGCTGCCGACCGCTTCCATCACTGCCGCGCTCGTGAAGTTTTCCGAAGCGATCAGCTCGATGGTGTTCTTCTGCCGCCGCTCCTCAGCCCTGATGACCTCGGCGATGCGCGGATCGACCTGCCCAAGATAGCTCACATGCGCTCCGATTCATTCGACGCGCGCCGGCCGGCGGCGCGCTCACGCCGTACGACGCGCCTCCGCCGCTGGTCGGCCCAGCTTGCGCTCGGTCCCGGTGCGGAGACGGTCGATATTCGTCCGATGCCGGTAGACGATGATGCCGCCGGCAGCCAACCCGAACAGGACGGTCGCCCACGAGACGACGCCCGCCGCCGCCAGGATGGCGAACAGGACGGGCGTCGCTAGCGCGGCAAGAACGGACCCCAGCGACACGTAGCGCGTCATCGCGATCGGGACAATCATCACCGGAATCAGCAGGATCGTCCACGGCGAGAGCGCGAACGCGGCCCCGGCCCCGGTAGCGACCCCCTTGCCTCCGCGGAAGCGAAGCCAGACCGGCCAGCAATGCCCAGCCACGACAGCGACGCCGGCCAGCGCGACCCACAGATCCGCCACGCCGAACCAGCGCGTGCCGAGCGCACGCTGGGCGTTCGTCGCTCCCGTGCCACCGCTGCCGATGCTACGCAGGTCAACCCCAGCAATGTAGCGGGTCAAGAGGTACCCGGTCGGCAACGTCCCGAGCAGGTAGGCGCCCAGCAGCGCGATGAGCTCAATCATCCTCCCTGCCCCTACTCTCCGTCTCGCCGCCGGCCACGGAAGTGCAGCACGATCGGTGTCCCGTCGAACCGGAATTCGTCGCGAAGCTGGTTCTCGAGAAAGCGCTCGTAGGAGAAGTGGACCGCTCTCGGGTCGTTGCAGAAGAAGACGAAGCGAGGTGGCGAGATCCCAATCTGCGTCGCGTAGTAGAACTTCAACCACTTGCCCGCGCGCGAAGGCGGCGGATGCTTGGCGACCGCGTCGCGCAGCAGGCGGTTGAGCTCGCCGGTGCCGATCCGCTTCTGCCGCTCCCCGATGACGTGGAGCGCTATCTCCATGATCTGATTGACGCGCTGGCCAGTGAGCGCCGAGACGAAGATCAGCGGCGCCCAGGAGGCGAAATTGAACGCCTCGGCCGCCTTCTTCCGGAACGCATCCATCGTTCGGTGGTCCTTCTCGACCAGGTCCCACTTGTTGACAACCAGGACGAGTCCCTTGCCCTGCTCGACGACGTAACCGGCGATGTGCTGATCCTGGGCGGTGAATCCCTCGTCGGCGTCGATCACGACCAGCAC
>DAOKZM010000028.1:12306-14800 GCA_035325665.1 Thermomicrobiales bacterium
GACCGCGCGCTCGGACCGGAGCACGCTGTACTTCTCGATGCCCGTTTCGATCCTGCCGCGCCGGCGGATGCCAGCGGTGTCGATCAACATCACGCGGTTGCCGGCCCAGTCGACGACGCTGTCGATCGTGTCGCGCGTCGTGCCGGGCAGGTCGGCGACGATCGACCGCTCGGCGCCGAGAAGCGTGTTGAGCAGCGCGGACTTCCCGACATTCGGGCGGCCGACGATTGCGATGGCCGGTAGGTCTTCCTCAACTTCGACCTCGTCGGCGCGCGGAAGCTGGCGGACGACTTCGTCCAGCAGATCGCCGGTCCCCATGCCGTGCAGCGCGGAGAACGCTACTGGCTCGCCGAGGCCGAGCTCGTAAAACTCGACGGCAGCCTCGCGCCGCGACTCGGTCTCGGTCTTGTTGACGCCGAGCACGACCGGCTTGCCGGACTCCCGGACGACCTCGGCGACATCGAGGTCGGCGGCGGTCAGCCCGCCCTTGCCATCGACCACGAAGAGGATGACATCGGCCTCCTCGATCGCGAACCGCGCCTGCGCCTCGGTGCGCTCGCCGATCTGGCGCGTCGTGAGCTGGCCGAGCTCATCGTCATCCTGAAGGCCGCCGGTGTCGATGACCGCGAACTCGACACCCATCCACTCGGCGTCGCCGTAGATGCGATCGCGGGTCGTCCCGGGCACGTCCGAGACAATCGCGCGCCGTTCACCGACCAGGCGGTTGAACAGCGTCGATTTTCCGGTATTCGGCCGGCCAACGATCGCGACCATAGGCTTCACGGCGAGAGACACCTTCAGATGAGCGGGCGGCGGACCATCCGTCCAATTCTATCAACGATATCCGTGTCAGGGACCGGACATGAGCGAGGCCCGCGAGCGGCACGCCCGCGGGCCTCAGGACATTGCCGATCTTCGAGCTAGGCGGACGCGACCTCGACGAACCGATCGATCGCCTCGCGACCCGCCATCTCGGTCGCGGCGAGGAGCATCCGGCCGTCCAGCGACGCGTCGACCTTGGCCAGATCGAAACCGCCGATGATGCCGGCATCCCGAAGCCGGGCGTTGAGCGCGGCCGGCGCCTCATCGCAGCGAACGGTGAACTCGTTGAAGAAGGAACCACTATTCTCGACCGTGAACTTGCCGGTCGCCTCTAGCTGCGATGCCAGGTAGTGAGCATTCTGGTAGCAGAGCGTCGCTACCTGCTTCAGCCCCCGCGGGCCGAGGGTCGAGAGGTAGACCGCGGCCGCCAGCGCCATCAAGCCCTGATTCGTGCAGATGTTGCTGGTCGCCTTCTCGCGACGGATGTGCTGCTCGCGGGTCTGCAGGGCCAGGACGAAGCCCCGCTTGCCCTCGGTGTCGTAAGCGATCCCGGCCAACCGGCCCGGCATCTGCCGCACCAGCTTGTCTCGGGTCGCCAGCAGGCCGACGACCGGCCCACCGAATGACTGGGCGTTGCCGAGCGACTGCCCCTCGCCGGTCACGACATCCGCGCCGAGCGCGCCCGGCGGCTTGAGCAGCCCGAGCGCGGTCGGGTAGGTCGACACGACGAGGTTGGCGCCGGCCGAATGCGCCTTCTCGGCGACGGCGGCGACATCCTCGATCGTCCCGAAGAAGTTCGGGTACTGGACGACGAGGCAGGCGAGGTTGTCGTCGAGGTACTCGTCGAAGGCCGACGGGTCGGTGGCGAAACCTTCGCCAGGGACCGGCAGCTCGACGATCTCGAGGCCAAGGCCACTGGTGTAGGTGCGAACCACCTCGCGGTAGTTGGGATGCACCGTGCCGGCCATGACGATCCGCGTGCGCTTGCGCGGCAGCGAGACGGTCAGCAGCGCACCCTCGGCCAGCGCCGTGGCGCCGTCGTAGAGCGACGCGTTGGACACCTCCATGCCGGTCAGGTTGGCGATCATCGTCTGGTACTCGTAGATCGCCTGGAGCGTCCCCTGGGCCACCTCGGGCTGGTAGGGCGTGTAGGCGGTGTAGAACTCGCCGCGGAACAGGATCTGCTGGACCGCCGCCGGGACGTAGTGGGAATAGAGCCCGGCGCCGAGGAAGCTCGGGTTGTCGATGGTGTTGAGGTTCTTCGCGGCCAGCGCCGACAGGCGACGATACGCCTCCTGCTCCGACAATGTCGGCGGCAGGTCGAGCGTTGGGAACCGGACGGACTCGGGAATCGCGCTGAACAGCGACTCAATCCCGGCCGCGCCGACCGTCGCCAGCATCGCCGCGCGGTCCTCCTCAGTATGTGGATTGAACGTCATCAAGACCTCCGACCGGCGCCGAGCGCGGCCGCCGGCATCTGCGCTCTAGTGACCGCCTGACTCGGCGACGTGCTTGGCGTAGTCGCTGGAGTCCATCAGCTCGTCGAGCTGGCTCGGGTCGCTCAGCCGGATCTTGACCAGCCAGGCATCACCGTACGGCGACGAGTTGACCAGCTCGGGCGTGTCGACGACGCTCTCGTTCTCCTCGATGACCTCGCCGCTGACCGGGGAGT
>DAOKZM010000029.1:0-9091 GCA_035325665.1 Thermomicrobiales bacterium
AAACGGCCCGGCGTCCGTCACGAGTCGCCGCAGTTGATCGTGCTCCAGGGCGGTCGCGAGGTATGGAACCCCTCACACTTCGCCATCACCGCCGAGGCCGTCGATCAGGCAGCATTCGATTCCGAGGCCGCGAACAGCTGACCACAACATCGGCGCTGCTATCCCTGACGGGGGCAGAGGCGCCCCGACTCGTGCGCGGCCGCCACGGTGGCGATCCACCGACGCCCGATACCTTTGCGCCGCTCGACGGCAGCAACACGAGCGCACAGAGTAGCCCGCCGCGTCCGCGAGGAGGCGGCGGGCACTCAGCGTGATCGTTAGGAAGTCGTGGCGACGTGCGTCCGCTCAATCGGCGCCCGGACGAGGGATCCCCACTCCGTCCAGGAGCCGTCGTAGTTACGAACGTCCGGATACCCGAGCAGGTAGCGAAGCGCGAACCAGGTGTGCGCCGCCCGCTCGCCAATCCGGCAGTAGGTGATCACTGGCTGGTCGGCGGTGATACCCCGGCCGCCGTAGATCTCGCGAAGCTCGTCGGCGCTCTTGAACGTCCCGTCTGTGTTGGCAGCCGTCCCCCAGGGGATATTCGTCGCGCCAGGGATGTGACCAGATCGCTGCGCCGCCTCCTGCGACAGGTGCGCCGGAGCCAGTAGCTCGCCAGAGAATTCCTCGGGCGCGCGAACGTCGATCATCGGTCGCTGAGCCTGCATTTGCGCCAGCACCTGATCGCGGAACGCGCGTACCGACAGGTCCGGCTCCGAGGCGCGGTAGGTCGTCGGCGCGTAGGCACTCGTCTCCTGCGTGTACGAGCGGCCCTCGGACTCCCACTTCGCACGCCCGCCGTCCATGATCCGGCAGTCTTTGTGCCCGTAGTGGTCTGTCACTTGTGAAATGCTGGGTAGAGCCGCTTGAGCTTGATCCGCGCGTCGGCGGTGGTGAAGTGCCAGTCGATGCGCTGGCACGCGGCATTGCGCCTGGCCACCCAGGCCGCCACCTCCCGCTCGAGCGGCGCCCGGTCCCCCAGGCGCCGATCCAGGCACTGGCGTTGCAGAATGCTCAGTTCGCTCTCGGCCATGTTCAGCCAACTCCCATGTTTCGGGGTGGAGTGGATCTCTAGGCGATCGGCCAAGCGTTGGGCATCGGCGGGCGAGAACGCCTCGTAGAGCGAGGCGGGCGTATGGGTGTTGAGCTGGTCCATGACCAGGACGCTGCGCTCGGCTGGCTGGCTGTCGCCATCGAGCACGTCCTCCATGGGCCAGGCAAACTCGGCATCTCCCTCCGGTGGGATGCGCCACTGCTCCTTCAGCCACGGCTTGCGCTCGTTTGCTTCAAGGTCCGGCGCACCGTCTCGTAGGAGCCGGTTTCGACCACCTCCAGACGCACTAACTCGTCGGCCAGGAGACGCAGCGACCAGCGGGTCTGCCCCGCAGGCGGCGCGCTGCACGCCACCGCGATCAGCCGGGCCTCGCGCTCAGCGTCCAGCTTCCGCGGATACTCCCGGCGCGGCAGGCGGCGCTCCAGCGCCGCTTCGAGGCCGTCGGTGACGTACTGTCGGCGGGTTTGCCCCGCCGGTGCCGGATGGATCCCCAGTGCCCCCGCGATGGCGGCATCGCTCCAGGCTGGCCCACCCTCACCCTGGTCAGCCTTCAGCAGGATGCGCGCCTGGACCAACCGCCGCGCCGTCGCGATCCCACGCCCGCGGAGCGTCCGCAACTGGGCCCGCGCTGCCTCCGAGAGCACGACTGCGTGCTTCGTCTTCCGCATCGCTTCCCTCCTGCCCGGCTATGACCCGTCTTCCAGAGAGGAGCGTCGGTCAAGCCAATCGGCAAATCACCTGTGACAGACCACTAGCAGCGACTCATCATCGACACCCGCGACTTCCGGCCACAGCGCTAACGACACCTCGAGGCCGATCGTCGCCGCGACCGCCAGCACTGGCAGAGAGTCTGCCCCGAGCCGGGCCAGGCGAGAGGCAACCAACTGGCTGACAAGGGGCGGGATCGCCACCGACTCCAGGTCGCCGAGCGTCCAGTGCGACGCCTCGGCGCGAAGAACCCGCGAAGCGAGAAGCGAATGGATCATCTCGTCTATGAAGAACGGATGGCCATCGGTGCGCCCGAAGAGATACGCGGCCAGACGGGTCTCGTCGTTTGGCGCCAGCGGGAATCGATGCCGAACCAAGCGCCAGACGTCATCGCTCGTCAGGGGCTGAAGCGCCAGACGAATTGGTCGCGCTTCCCTGACCACGGCCGGCAACAGGTCGTGGAACGGATGACCGGAAGCGAGATCGTCGTTCCGATGGGTTCCGACCAACAGGATCGGGTCGTTCGCAATCTGCCGCGCGAGCGTCCGGAAGAGGTCGAGGCTGGCGCGGTCGAACCAGTGCAGGTCGTCGAGGAACAGGACGATCGGTCGGCGGCGAGCCGCCTCGCGAAGTAACCCCAGGATCGCGGCGAACAGATCGTCCTGACTTGCCATGCCGCCGGCAATCCCGCACCGTGCGACCTCGGGTTCCAGCCGGGGCAACTCGGGGTCGCGGGGGTAACCGGCCAACAGCTCGACCCATGGGCCGCACGGCGGAGTCTCGGTCAGGTCGTACGACCTGCCGGTGAGCACGAGCGCGCCTCCAGCCGCCGCTTCGCGGCAGGCGCTCTCGACCAACGCGGTCTTGCCCAGCCCGGCGCTGCCGCTGACGAGCACGACCGACCCGCGCCCAACACGCATCGCGTTGATCGCATCGTGAAGCACGGCAGACTCGCGCGCTCGACCTACAAAGGGAGTCGACGGTGTCTTCGACACGAGGAACCTCGAAGGACTCCGTACCAGTCGCGCGCCGGGGCGGACATCGCTGAGCGTCCTTTATCATAGCATGATGCCTGAGCGCCGTTGCATTTCGACTTCGTCAACACTATAGACATATCTGGCGGCCGTTCGAAACGCGAGACGAGTCGAACCGCGGGTGGCGAGGTCTGCAACCACCCGACGCGGACGCGCCGGAGTGATGCCAACCGGGGTGTGCCGTCTCACGTCCGGCGCTGGCGAGCCCATCACTGTCTGCCCGTATGACAAAGCAGAAGACCGCCCTCTTTATCGAGGACGGTCTCTCGTGAGCCGCGTAGGACTCGAACCTACAACCCGCTGATTAAGAGTCAGCTGCTCTGCCAGTTGAGCTAGCGGCCCGGGCATCACCGCGACTTCGCATCGCGGTGCGACGACGTGAATCCTAGCAAACTCTGGCGGGCAGCGCAACGACCGGCACGAGCCGGGGCTGCAAGACACCGGTTGGTACAATCGCCTGTGGCGTGCCGCAGATCGATCGGCCACGGCACGGGCCGGGTGGTGATGGGACGGTGTCGTGGAACGTGTCGATCGCTTTCTGGCTGCCTGTCGTCGGGAGCCGGTGGACCGCACGCCGGTCTGGTTTATGCGCCAGGCCGGTCGCTACATGCCGGAGTACCGCGCGATCCGCGCCAACCACACGCTCCTCAACATCTGCGCCCAGCCCGAGCTCGCCGCCGAGGTCCCTCTCCAGCCGATAAACGCATTCGACGTCGATGCCGCGATCATCTTCGCCGACATCCTGCCCCCGCTAGCGCCGATGGGGATGAATCTGGAGTATGCCGCAGGCGAGGGTCCAGTCCTTCACAACCCGTTACGGTCGCGCGCGCAGATCGACGCGCTGCGCGAGATCGACCCGACGGTTGAACTGAAGCCAACGCTCGACGCCATCTCGATCGTCCGCCGCGAGCTGGATGGCAAGGTGGCGCTGATCGGCTTCGCTGGCGGGCCGTTTACGCTGGCCAGCTACGCGATCGAGGGCGGCTCGTCTCGCAACTATCAGTTCACGAAGTCCCTGATGTACCGCGAGCCGGATGCCTGGTTCGCGCTGATGGACAAGCTCGCGCGGATGACGGCCGCCTACCTGACCGCACAGGTCGCCGCCGGGGCGCAGGGCGTCCAGATCTTCGACTCCTGGGCCGGCGCGCTCTCGCCGGACGATTACCGCCGCTTCGTCCTGCCGGCGACAAAGGCGATCGTCGATGCCGTCCGCCCGGCCGGCGCGCCAGTGATCCTGTTCGGGACCAACACTGCCGGGATGCTCGACGCAGTCGCCAGCGCCGGGAGCGATGTCGTCGGGGCGGACTGGCGGATCAACCTGGACGACGCTTGGCGCCTGATCGGGCATGACCGCGCGATCCAGGGCAACCTCGATCCACTGCTGTTGTTCGCGCCGCCCGACGAGCTGCGCAGCCAAGTCGCGGCCGTGCTGGAACGCGCTGGCGGGCGGCCCGGCCACATCTTCAACGTCGGCCACGGCATCCTGCCCCAGACGCCGGTCGAGTCGGTCCGCGCCGTCGTCGAGATGGTCCACGAGATGAGCGTTCGCGAGCAGACGGCGCCTGCCCGCTGACCACGGCGATCCTGGAGAGGGAGGAGTCCACGATGAGGACGATCGGCGTGCTGATGATGGCCTATGGCGGGCCGAACAACCTTGACGAGGTCGAGCCGTACCTGGCAGACATCCGCCACGGCCGCCCGACGCCACCCGAGCTGCTGGAGGAGATCACCGAGCGCTACCGGCAGATCGGCGGGCGCTCGCCGATCCTGGAGCTGACGACCGCCCAGGCGAAGGGGGTCGAGCGCGCGCTGAACGCAGCGGCGCCGGAGGGCGTGACCTATCGCACCTACGTCGGCATGCGCCACTGGCGCCCCTACATCGACGAGGTCGTGCCGCGGATGCTGGCCGACGATGTCGACGCGATCGCCGCGATCGTCATGGCCCCGCACTACAGCCGGATGAGCGTCGGAGCCTACCTCGGCAAGCTCAACAAGGCGCTCGTTGAGCGCGGCGCGACGGTACCGGTCATCCCGGTCGAATCGTGGAAGGACGAGCCGGCCTTCATCGAAGCCATCGCGCGGCGGATCGAGGCTGCGCTCGCGCGCTTCCCCGAGGAGGCGCGTGCCGACGTGCCGCTCCTGTTCACCGCGCACTCGCTGCCGGCCCGCATACTCGAGTCGGGCGACCCCTACCCGCAGGAACTCCAGGCCTCGGTCGAGCTGGTCGTCGAGCGGCTGCAGCCGAAACATTGGCGCTGGGCGTTCCAGAGCCAGGGGGCGACCGCCGAGCCGTGGCTTGGCCCGAGCGTTGAGGAGACCCTGGAGGAGCTCGCGGAGCAGGGATTCCAGAATCTACTGTTCGTCCCGATCGGCTTCGTCTGCGACCACGTCGAGGTGCTATACGACGTCGACATCGAGCACCGACAGCAGGCCGAGGAGCTCGGCATCCGGCTCGAACGGATCGACATGCTCAACGACGATCCCGGGCTCGTCGAGGCGGTCGCGAGCGCGGTATCGCGAGCGGTGATGCAGCCGGCCGCGGGGGACTGAGCCGAAACCGACCGGCAACGCCGCTCAGGATGAGGTCAGGCCGGCAACCTCGGCATAGCGCCGGACGGTCGCGATGTGCTCCTGCGGCGACCAGCCCTGCCCCATCGTGTTGATCGCCATGTGCGTCGCGCCCGCCGCCCGCCAGGCCTCCGTCTGCTCCAGCCACTCCGCTTCGGCGCCCGGCCGCAGAGTGATCCGGCCCTCCAGCCCGATCGTCGCCGGGTCACGACCCGCCTCCTTGGCGCTGCGGGCGACCAGCTCATGGTCGCGTCGCAGGTCGTCGCCCGGCAGCCCGCGCGGGAACCACCCGTCGGCCATCCGGCCGATGCGGCGCATCGTCGTGTCGATGTAGCCGCCCATCCAGAGCGGAATCGGCCGCTGGATCGGCAATGGATTGATCCCCGCCTCGGGAATCCGGTGATACTCGCCCGCGAAGCTGACGATCGGTTCGGTCCAGAGGCGACGGAGCACATCGACCTGCTCCTCGATTCGCCGGCCACGCGTGCCGAACGACTCGTTCAGCGCCTCGTACTCGACCGCGTTCCAGCCAACACCGACGCCGAGGCGAAGCCGCCCGCCGCTGAGGCGGTCGATCTCGGCCGCCTGCTTGGCGACGAGCGCCGTCTGACGTTGCGGAAGCACCAGCACGCCAGTAACCAGCTCGAGCCGCGTCGTGATCGCGGCGAGGTAACCGAACAGCACGAATACCTCGTGGAACTGGTGCCGGCTGCTGTAGGACCCGCCCCAGTCCGGACGGTGAGCTAACCCGGCGCCGAGGACGTGGTCGTAGACGAGCAGGTGCGAGAAGCCGGATCCCTCGACTGTCTCGCCATAGGCACGGACCGTCCCGGCATCCGGCCCGATCTCGGTCTGCGGAAAGACGACACCGATCTTCATCACGCCTCCATCAATCGACGCCTTCACCGATCGTCGTGGTAGTGTGTCCCGCTCGACCCGCGGCCACTATCTCCAACGCTCGTCGCCACCTGCTCGATTCCCGACGGAGGACGGCGACAGCATTCGCTATACTGGAGCGTATGAGCATCCAGCGAAACCTGCCACCGGAGACGCAGATCCCGGAGCCGGCCGTCAGCGTCGCCCGGCGCGCGCTGATCGAGACACGGCTGCGCGGCCTGCCGGCCGCCGAGGAGTATCGCGTGATCGCCGAACGGCTCTATCGCGCCGGATTCCGCGACATGCCATCCGGGGCACTTATCAGCTGGATCGAATCCGAGGTGGCTGCCGACTACGAGCACCTGCTAGAGATCCGCGCGCTCGGCGAACGCGTCTTCTCGCGGCTTGCCGCGGGCGACCTGGCCGCAGCCGCCTGGGAGATCGCCTGCGAGCTATCGCCTGAGGAGCGCCGCCGCCTCGCCGCAGGCATCGACCGGCTCCGCGAGCTCGACGACCACTAGGCGACGCCTTCGATCCCATTGCCGTCGTCCCGCCCGCCAGCATGCTACGATGCGCGCATCCGGACTACCAGCGACGAACGAGAGCGGTGACGACGATGCTCACGCTGACGGTCGACCGTGACGCGCCGATCCCGATGCGCGACGGCGTACTCCTGTCCGCCGACATCTATCGGCCGGCCGGCCCTGGACCATATCCGACGGTCCTGACGAGGACGCCGTACGACAAGGCGACCCGTGGGCCAACCCCGCTCGTTGTGCGACTCGCCAGCGCCGGATACGCGGTCGTGGTCCAGGACACCCGCGGCCGCTATGCGTCAGAGGGCGCCTTCGTCCCCTTCGTCCACGAGCGCGACGACGGCTTCGACACGCTGGAGTGGCTCGTCGCCCAGCCATGGTGCGACGGAAAGATCGGCATGTACGGCGGGTCGTACGTCGGCCTGACGCAGTGGCAGGCGGCGAGGAGCGGCCACCCGGCGCTGAAGGCGATCGTGCCGAACGTCACCGCGTCCAACTACCACAACGGCTGGGCCTACCAGGGGGGCGCGTTCGAGCTCGGCTTCAACCTCTCCTGGGCGATCTCCGTCCTGTCGATCGACACGGCGCTGAAGGCGCACGGACGCGACATGACGGCCGAGGAGATCCAGGAGCTGTTCGACGGCATCGACGCGCAGACCGAGTCCTTCGCGCGTCTCCCCCTGCGGGGCCACGAGATCCTGCGTCGCTATGCCGCGTACTACGATGACTGGCTCGATCACCCGCATTATGACGAGTTCTGGGAGTCGCTGGACGTATCGCGCGCCTATGCCGCGATCGACGTCGCGGCGCTCAACATCGGTGGCTGGTACGACATCTTCCTCTCCGGCACGCTCGAGAACTTCACCGGGATGCGCGCTGTCTCAGCCGACCCGTCCCGCCAGCGTCTGATGGTTGGGCCGTGGAACCACGGCGGAATGCAGGGCGGCAACCCGATCGGTAGGATCGACTTCGGCATCCGCTCGACGGGGGCAATCATCGACGATGGCGGGATGCACCAGCGCTGGTACGACCGCTGGCTTCGCGACGAGGACAACGGCATCGCCGATGAGCCGCCGGTGCGGGTGTTCGTCATGGGGGCCGGCCGCTGGCGAACCTCCGGGGATTGGCCGTTGCCGGAGACCGACTTTCAGGACTGGTACTTCCATTCCGACGGCCGGGCCAACGGGCTGGGCGGCGACGGCACGCTGTCGCGTGATGAGCCTGGCGACGAGCCACCCGACTCGTACCTGTACAACCCGCGCAATCCCGTCCCGACCGTCGGCGGGCCGCTCTGCTGCAACGCCGTCTTCACCCTGGGCGGCGCGTACGATCAACGGGTCGTGGAGCAGCGGGAGGACGTGCTGGTCTACACCAGCGCCCCGCTGGAGCACGACATCGAGGTGGCCGGACCGCTGAAGGTCGTTCTTCACGCGGCCTCGACAGCGCCAGACACCGATTTCACCGCGAAGCTGGTGGACGTCGAGCCGTGCGGCTTCGCCCGCAACCTGAACGACGGCATCATCCGCGCCCGCTATCGCCGTTCGATGCGCGAGCCGGAGCCAATCGTCCCCGGCGAGGTGATGGAGTACGAGATCGACCTGGTCGGAACGAGCAACCTGTTCCGCGCTGGCCATCGCATCCGCGTCGAGATCTCCAGCAGCAACTTCCCGCGCTTCGACCGCAATCCCAACACCGGCGAATCGGCTGCCGACGCCACGACACTCGCTAGCGCGATGCAGACGATCCACCACGCCCGCTGGGCGCCGTCGCGGATCGTCCTACCCGTGGTCGGGTGAGCAATAGCCCGCCGGGGTTGTGCGATGATCCAGCGTGAGGAGCGGTGGAGGAGAAGCGGAAGGAACACCAGTCGTGACTGATCTCGTCGTGCGCGATCGCGCGCCGGACCTGATTCTGACCGGCGGGCGAGTTGTGACAATGGACCCCGACCTGCCCGAGGCGACGGCGCTCGCCGTCAAGGACGGCTACATCCTGGCGGTCGGCGGCGATCGGGCGATCGAGGAGATGGCGGGTTCGGGCACGCGCCAGATCGCGCTCAGCGGGCGACTGACCATCCCCGGCATCATCGACACCCACAACCACATGATCTCGATGGGCGCTGTGCTGAACGAGGTTCAGCTCTACGCTGCACGCTCGATCGACGAGATCAAGGCACTCGTCGCCGAGCGAGTGCGGACGTCGCCGCCCGGCGCCTGGATCCTTGGCCGCGGCTGGGACGAGAGCCTGCTGGCCGACAAACGCTTCCCGACACGGCATGA
>DAOKZM010000029.1:9101-12569 GCA_035325665.1 Thermomicrobiales bacterium
GAGGTCGCGCCAAACAACCCGGTCGTGCTGGACCGCGTCTGGAACATGCTGCTGGCGAACACCGCCGCCCTCCAAGCTGCCGATGTCGGCCGGCACACACCCGACCCGCCGGCCGACGCGTTGTACGCCGGCCGGATCGAGCGCGACGAGCGCGGCGACCCAACGGGCGTCTTCCGCGACCGGGCCAAGGAGATGATCAAGAGCGTCGTTCCGGTCCCGACGACCAGTGACATTGAGCACTCCATCCGGACCGCCTGCCGGGAGTTCAACGCGCACGGCATCACATCAGTCTGCGACCCTGTCCTCTTCCCGGAGCAGATCCGCGCCTACTCCAACGTGCTGGCTGCCGGCGACTTGTCCGTCCGGGTCGGCATGTGCATCGGCGGGTGGGGCTACGGCGCCTCCGAGCATGAGGCAACGGTCGAGTCGCGCGTCGAGGCCACCGGCGTCACGTCGGGCTTCGGAGACTCGCTGCTCAAGTTCGACACCGTGAAGTTCATGCCGGATGGCGGCGTCGGCGACCGGACGGCGCTGATGTTCGAGGCATATGCGGGCGAGCCGGACAATTACGGCCAGTTCGTCTTCCCCGAGCGCGACCTGTTCGAGCACGTCGACTGGTCCCACGACCGCGGCTGGTCGGTTGACTGCCACGCCTGCGGCGATCGGATGATCGAGCTGGTGGCGAAGGCGTACGCCGCCGCCTACGACCGCCGGCCGGATGCGAAGATACGTCACCGGCTGCACCACGCCTACCTGCCAACGCCCACGGCGCTGGAGCTCATGCGCGAGTATCGCATCCCGGCACTGGCGACTATCCCGTTCCTGACGAACCTGGGCGAGAGCTTCGTCACCAGCCTCGGCGAGGAGCGCGCCTCGCGGATCATGCCACTGCGGACGTACCTCGAGGCCGGCGTGCCGCTCGCGCTCAGCTCCGACCCGCCGGTGACAACGTACAATCCGTTCGTCGGCTTCTACAGCGCGGTGACACGGAAGACCGTCTACGGCCGCACGCTCGGCGAGGACGAGCGCATCTCGCGCGAGGAGGCGCTGCGCCTCTACACCCTCGATGCCGCGCGGGTGACGTTCGAGGACGACGTCAAGGGATCGCTGACCCCTGGCAAGCTGGCCGACGTCGCCGTGCTCGACCGCGACATCTTCACCGTCGACGAGGAGGAGATTGGTGGGATGCGAGCCGCGTTGACCCTCGTCGGCGGCCGGGTGGTGATCGATACGATCTCCGGCGCACAGGCCGGCTAACAAGAACGAGGGAGATACCGGTTGCCGCTCTGCTACTTCCGTCCCCGCGAGGATGCCCACGACTTTCAGATGCTCGGCTGGGTCGACGTCACGGCGGGACGCATCGCGCCGCTGGATTCGTCCCTCGCTGACTTGCTAGAGATGCCGGCGGCCGCTCGCACCGAGCAGATCCGCGACGAGGTCGCGACCGCGGACGCCCACGTCTCGCTCGACGACGCCTGGCTCTTACCGCCGGTCGACGAGCAGGAGGTCTGGGCGGCTGGTGTGACCTACGAGCGCTCGCGTGACGCCCGGATGGAGGAGTCGCAGACCGACGACATCTACGATCGCGTCTACGACGCCGAGCGGCCGGAGATCTTCTTCAAGGCGCCGGCCTACCGCTGTGTCGGGCCGTACGAGCCGGTCGCATTCCGGCACGACTCCGACTGGAACGTCCCCGAGCCGGAGCTCGCCCTGGTCATCGACGGCCGCGGCGAGATCGCTGGCTACACGATCGGCAACGATGTCTCCTCGCGCTCGATCGAGGGTGACAACCCGCTCTACCTGCCGCAGGCGAAGGTGTACACGGCCGGATGCGCGCTGGGTCCGTGGATCATGCTGGCCGATGAGGTCGCCAATCCGCGCGACCTGCGGATCGCGATGCGGATCGAGCGCGACGGAACGGACGCGTGGCAGGGGGAGACGTCGACGGCGAGGATGCACCGCTCGTTCGAGAACCTGATCGACTGCCTGTTCGCCGCGCTGGAGTTTCCGGTCGGCGTCGTGTTGATGACCGGCACCGGGTTGGTGCCTCCGGCCGAGTTCACGCTGGCGCAGAACGACATCGTCCACATCGAGATCGATGGGATCGGGACGCTGTCGAACCACGTTCGCCGGCTCACGCCACGAAAGCGCGGCTCATGAGCGCGCAGCAACGAGTCCTCGCCTGGGGCGACGTTCCCGCTGAGAAAGTGTTCGACGGCATCTTCCGGCAGGCGATCGTCACCGGGGATGCGACGGTTGTGCGCTACATCTATCATCCCGGCTGCGTATTCCCGTCGCACCAGCACCCCGAGGAGCAGATCACCGTCGTCCACTCCGGCGCGATCGAGTTCACGGTCGGCGGCGAGATCGTCACTCTGCGCGCGGGACAGGTCGCGGTCATCCCCGGCGGCGTCCCGCACGGGGCACGCGTAACCGGCGACGAGGTCGTCGTGACCGACAACTACATCGCCAGCGCCAACCGCGCGCCGCTCGCGTTCACGACTGGTGGCGGCCGCTAAGTACTCGCCTCGGGAATCCGCGAACCGGGAAGCAGCTGGATGCGAATGATCTCTCCTGCCTCGAACGCCTCACGATCCTCGGGGAGGACGATCAAGCAGTTTGCCTCGCTGAGACCGCTCAACATCGCCGAGCCCTGACCGACTGCCGGGCGGACGACGACGGTTGCGGCCTCGACCATCACCACCCCGCGAACGAAGTTGCGCCGGCCGCCCCGGTTCGTGAGCCCGACCGCGAGACGCGCGTCGGACTCGGGCAGGCCAACCGTCGCGAATCCGAGCATACGGCGGATGGCGGGCCAGCCGAACTGAAGGAAGGAGACGTAGGCGGCCGCCGGATTACCCGGCAGGCCGAGCAGCGGCGTCGAGCCGATCGTGCCAAACGCCAGCGGCCTGCCGGGCTTCATTCCGACCTGCCAGATATCGATAGAACCCTCCGTCCGCAGGACGTCCTTGACCATGTCGTAATCGCCGACCGAGACGCCGCCGCTGGTGACGAAGAGGTCGGGCGCGTCGGCGCTGGCCAGCCGTTCGCGGATGTCTAGGTCGGTGTCGCGAGCGATGCCGAGCAGTAGCGGCTCGCCGTCAGCCTGCCGGACGAGCGCCGCCAGCATCGGCGAGTTTGAGTTCCAGATCATGCCTGCCGCCAGCGCCTCCCCTGGTTCGGCCACTTCGTCGCCGGTCGAGAGGATCGCGACCCTCGGCCGCCGCCGGACCGGGACGCGCGACACGCCTGCCGCGGCAAGCGCGCCGATCGCCGCCGGGGTCAACTGGCTGCCCTCTTGCACGACAACCGCCCCGGCCGGGATGTCCTCGCCGGCCAAGCGGACGTTGTCACCAGGTCGGACCGGCCGCGCCAGCTCGATCTGGCCGTCGCGCTCGCGGACATCCTCCAAGCGGACGACGGCGTCGGCGTCATCGAATACACCGAGCAGATCACCTACCTGCTGTT
>DAOKZM010000029.1:12579-14786 GCA_035325665.1 Thermomicrobiales bacterium
CCAGTCATGATCCGGACCGCCTCTCCAGCAGCGAAGTGCTGGCCGGCAGCATGGCCAGCGACGACGTGGCCAGTGACGCGCAGCGTGACCGGCGCGCGCGTCGTATCCGCCGAACGGACGGCGAAGCCGTCCATCGCCGAGTTACGGAACGGTGGAACTGCGCCCTCGGCAACCACGTCGGCCGCGACGGCGAGCCCGAGGGCGTCAAGCAGCGGGACGTGCTTGGTCGGGAGCGGAGCGAAGTGCGTGAGGATTCGCGCCAGCGCCCCGTCGACGCCGATGGCCGCCTCGCGGTTGCTGCGCGTCCGCTCCCAGGTCATGCGGCTCCAGACCTTCTGCCGCGCTAGAGGCTCTTCATTGCCTCGACGAGCCCGCGGACGGCGTTCGCTGAACTCTGCAGCGCAGCGTTCTCCGACTCGGAGAGCGTCAGTTCGATGATCTGCTCGACGCCGTCCGCGCCGAGCTTGACCGGCACGCCGACGAACAGGCCGTCGATGCCGTACTCGCCCTCCAGCAGGACCGAGCAGGGCAGGACGCGCTTCTTGTCGAGCATGATCGCGTCCACCATCTCGGCCGCCGAGTTGCCCGGCGCGTAAAACGCCGAGCCGGTCTTGAGCAGCGAGACGATCTCGGCGCCGCCGCTGGCCGTGCGCTCCGACAGCGCCGTGATACGGTCTTCCGGCAGCAGCTCGGTGATCGGGATGCCGGAGACCGTCGTGTAGCGCGGAAGCGGGACCATCGTATCGCCATGACCGCCGAGGACGAGCGCCTGGACATCCTCGACCGAGACGCCCAGCTCCATCGCGACGAAGGTGCGGTAGCGGGCCGAGTCGAGCACGCCGGCCATGCCCAACACGCGCTCCTTCGGGAAGCCGGCCGCGTCGAACGCCGCGTGGCACATCGCGTCGAGTGGGTTGGAGACGACGATGATGACGCAGTCGGGCGAGGCCGCCACGACCTGCTCGGTGACGCTCTTGACGATGCCCATGTTGGTGCGCAGGAGGTCGTCGCGGCTCATGCCTGGCTTGCGGGCGATGCCGCTGGTGATGACGACAACGTCGGAGCCGACCGTGTCCTCGTAGGAGTTCGCGCCGGTCACGGTCGAGTCGTAGCCGACGACCGGGCCAGCCTGCATCAGGTCGAGCGACTTGCCCTGGGGCATGCCCTCGACGATGTCGACGACGACAATATCCGCGTAATCGCGCTTGGCCAGCTCCTGAGCGGCGACTCCGCCGACCATCCCGGCGCCGACGACCGTGACCTTACCGCGTCCCCGCATGGTGCCCCCATCCCTCCTCATCGAGTCGTCTCTCGGTCGTGGCCCGAACCGGTTCGACGGACCACGCGCATGCATGATAGCATCGGCGCCGCGCCGGGCTGGCGCGGGTTGAACGGGGTCCCGGCGTCAGGGTATACTTTCCCGTGCTCGAACGAGCGGAGCACACCTGCCCAGGTGGCGGAACAGGCAGACGCGCTAGCTTGAGGGGCTAGTGCCCGTTAAGGGCGTGGGGGTTCAAATCCCTTCCTGGGCACCGTTGGACAACCGGGCTGCGAGGGCGATTAACTCAGCTGGTAGAGTGCCACGTTTACACCGTGGATGTCAGAGGTTCGAGCCCTCTATCGCCCACCAGCGGGTGAGCAGGTACAATCCACACCTCATGCCGAGGTAGCTCAGTCGGTAGAGCATACGACTGAAAATCGTAGTGTCGGCGGTTCGATCCCGCCCCTCGGCACCACTATGAACGCGGGAGGCCAGAGCGGCCTCCTGCGTTTCGTTGTTCCGTGCGCGTTCGGACGCGGCTCTCGCGCTGACAGCCACCGGTCGAATCTGTATACTGGCCGGGGCCTGCGAAATTGGGGGCAGGTTTTTTGCTGCGTTCAGGCGGGGGGTTACCAACGCGTGACAGACGTTGAGTGGGGGTTACTTGCGGCGACCGTTGCCTCGGTGGCCGCGATTGTTTATGGGCTGATCCTGGCTCGATCGGTCCTGAGCCGGCCGGCCGGCAACGAGCGGATGCAGGCTATCGCCAAGGCGATCCAGGAGGGCGCCGAGGCGTACATGCGCCGCCAGTACACGCTGGTCCTGCCCGTCGCGGTCGTGATCGCGCTGGTGCTCGGCCTGTCGATCAACTGGACGACGGCGATCGGCTTTCTCATCGGCGCCGCGGCTTCGGCGGCCGCCGGGTTTATCGGCATGAGCGTCGCCG
>DAOKZM010000030.1:0-744 GCA_035325665.1 Thermomicrobiales bacterium
GCGGCCAACGGCGTCAGCGCCATCCGCTCCTCGGCGCGGCGCACCAGCCCGATCGCCGACAGCGTGATCACGACGAGGATACTCCCGGAGACGAGGAACGGCAGCAGTTGCGAATGCTGGTAGAGCACCGTGCCAAGGAACGCGCTGACTGCCGCTCCGGCCGTGCCGATCGTGGCGTAGGTGCCCTGGATGCGTCCCTGGATGCGCGGGTCGGCCACCGAGGCGAGGTAGGCGTCCAGCGCCGGGACGGTGATCGTCGAGACGGCGCCCTCGACCAGCCCGATGAACAGGATCAGCGGCACGAAGTGGATGAGCCCGTAGCTGGTGATCAGCGCCGCCATGACCAGGTTGCCGATGAGGAGCTTCCGCCAGCGGAACCCGCGGTCGGCCAGCCGCCCACCGATCGGCGTGAACAGCATGAACGCGACCGACCAGGTCGCGAACGACAGGCCGATCTCGACGTCGCTCGCGCCGATGTCGTCCATGTAGATCGACCAGACGCCCGCGAACATCCCTTCGAGAATGCGCGCGCCGAAGCCGAGGACGAACGCGCCGACCAGCGCGCTGGTGAAGATCGCCGAGGCCGGTACCCGGACTGCCTCCTCGTGCCGCTCACGCCGCCGGCCGGCGCCACGCAGCCAGCCGATCGCCAGCCCGGCGGTCGCCAGGTTCAGTACGGCGGCGATGACGAAGAGCGGGCTGCGGCCGAGCGGGCCGGCCAGGAACCCGCCGATCGGCGGGCCG
>DAOKZM010000030.1:754-3878 GCA_035325665.1 Thermomicrobiales bacterium
TTGATGACGCCGTGGGCATGGGAACTGCGGACGATCCAGGCGTAGGCCTGGCCGCGCCGGCTGACCGGCGTTACGTCGGCGACCAGCGCCCGCAGCGACGGCATGATCAGCGCCAGGCTGACCCCCTGCAGCACGCGCAGGCCGATGAACGTCGCCGCCGAGTCGGCGAAGACGAACCCGAACGAAGCCAGCGCTTCAACCGCGAAGCCGGCCGCGATCGGCGTCGTCCGCCCGATCCGGTCGGAGAGCGAGCCGAACGGCAGCTGGAGGATCGTCTGCGCGACGAGATAGCTGGAGGCCATGATCCCGATCGCGCCGAGCGAGACGCCGCGCTCGCGGGCGACGAGCGTCAGGAACGGGATGGTCAGCCCGAACGCCCCGCCGGCCATCGCGGCGAGGAGCAGGATCAGGCGCAACGTCCGGTCGCGCATCATCGCGGGCATCGGGATATTCGGCACGCGTGGTCGTCCTTCGGCTGAACGCTGGTCGCTGACGATGACGGACGCCGGCCGCGCCTGCTCGACACTCGCCACAAACCCGCCTATTATGCCCGCGCCAGATGACGGATTCATGACCCCGCCGAGGGGTAGGAGGAGCGCGACGATGGAGGACCTGGCCCGCCGGCTCAACGCGATCTGCGACGAGCAGCCCTACTGGACCGGCTGGTACCTGAAGGATCTGCGCACCGGCGCGGTCGCCGAGCGTGAGAGCGACAAGGTCGTGCCCTCGGCCAGCACCCGCAAGATCGCGATCCTGATGACCGCGCTCAAGCAGGTCAACGAGGGTCGCTTCAGCCTCGACCAGCCGGTCGAGCTGACGGAGAAATACCAGTACACGAACTCCGGCGTCTTCCAGCATCTGACCCCCGGCACGAAGCTGCCATTCCGCGATTTGCTGGTGCTGATGATCATCGTCTCGGACAACGTCTGCACCGGCACCGTGGCCGACATGCTCGGGCTGGACGCGATCAACGAGCTGAGCCATTCGATCGGCATGGTCGGCACGACGCATCGACAGTCGATCCCGGACGGCATCGCCCGCGACCATCCGGTCGAGGCCACCAACGCGACGACCGCCGCCGACGTCGGCCTCATCCTCGAGCGCATCCTGCAGGGAACCACCGACGCCGAGGCCGCCGCGACGATGGGCTGCACGTCGGAGCAGTGCCAGCTCGCGCTCGACATCCTCAGCTGGCAGAAGCTGCGCCAGCGCCTGCCGGCCAAACTGCCACAGGGCGCCAAGGTCGCCCACAAGACCGGCACCGGCGCGCGGAACAACAACGATGCCGGCATCATCTTCGCGCCCGACGGCAGCCCGGCCTACATCCTGACGGTCTACACCGACGAGCTGCCGGTGAACATGCCCGAGCGCCACAACTCCGGATTCGGCAACGCCAGCGAGCAGATCGCCGCGATGTCTCGCGCCTGCTGGGACGCGCTCGTCGAGTAGCCGCGTTCCCCGCCCGCCGGGGTCGCAGAGAGCCCCGACTCCAGAGGTCACCGCCTGGCGGTGGCCTCTGGCTGTGTCCTCGTACTGGCCAGTCCGTGACCAGCCGCTCGGCCGGTCCCCGGAAGGCCGGTCACTGGCACGGATCTGCTACGCAAAGCGGCGAGAACGGCGCGCCATTGTCACGCGGCGACCGCTAGGCTAGAGCCACGGTACACGACCGCGGCCGTTCGTGTGTCGCGGCGCTGGCCCGCTGCGAAATCGAGGCTCGCCATGTCACAGCCGAGCATCATGATGATGGGCTACAACGGCGCGAACAATACCGGGGCCGAGGCGCTGCTCCTGGCCGACATCCAGGACGTGCGGGCCGTGCTGGGTCCGGACGCTCTGATCACCGTCCCGACGCTCAATCCGGCCAACCTGCGCCGCTACCTCCAAGAGAGCCCGACCCTGCGGATCGAGCCGATGTCCCCGGTCTTCTTCGCTGATCTCCGCCGCCTCGTCCGGCGCAACGACCTGATCATGCTGGTCGAGGGCAGCACCTACATGGACACCTGGACGTCGGCGCTGCTCTGGGCGTACCTCTGGGTCACGCGCTGCGCCGAGGCCGCCGGCAAGCCCTGCCTCGCCTACGCGGTGGACGCCGGCACGCTCAACTGGCTCGACCGCTGGCTCGTTCGCCGCGAGGCGAGCAAGACCGACCTCATCGTGACGCGGTCCGAGGCCGCGGCCGAGCGGATGCGTGCATGGGGCGTTACCGCGCCGCTGGACAGCACGGCCGACAACGCGTTCACCTTCGTCCCCGACCCCGTCGACTCTGGCCTGCTACGCAGGCTCTGGCCCGAGGCGCGCGCCGAGATCGTTGGCCTCTGCCCCGTCAACTTCTATCTCTGGCCGGTGGTCATGCGCCCGTGGGGGCGCCGGGAGTACTGCTACCGCTGGCCGTACTACTTCTCCCACTCCGCCGAGCGCAGCGCCGCGACCGCCGCGCTGACCGCAGGCTACGCCAACCTGGCCGATTGCCTCATCCGCGAGCACGGTATGTCCGTCGCGCTGATCTGCATGGAGCAGGTGGACGAACCGCTGGCTCGCGAGGCGCACCGCCTTATGGCTCATGCGGATCGGGCGCGGGTCTTCTCGTCGCGCGAGTACAACGCTTCCCAGATGACATCGATCCTCCGTGACCTCGACCTGCTGCTGACCTCGCGTTATCACGCGGCCATCCTCTCGCTGGCCGCGCAGGTCCCGCAGATCGCCGTCGGCCACGACCTCCGGCTCAAGAGCCTCTATCAGGAGCTCGGGCTCGCTGACGACTACTTCCTCGACCCGCACGCCGGTGACGTCTGCGCCGCCGCGCGCGACCGCGTCGAATGGTTGCTAGAGGACCCGATGCCGATGCGCGAGAAGCTCGCCAGCGGCTATGAGATTCATCTGGCTCGCGCCCGGCGCAACCGCGACCTGTTGCGCAGCTTCGTCGTGGCATATGGATGGGAGCCGGTCGCATGAGTGGCGCGGTGCTCGTAACCGGGGCTACCGGCTTTCTTGGGACGCAGATCATCCGCGAGCTTGTCGCCGCAACCGATCGCCCGATCGTCGCGCTGGTGCGCGCGCCGGACCGGCAGGCGGCCGAGCACCGGTTGCGGCGGGCGTGGTGGGATTGGCCCGACCTCTCGGCCCT
>DAOKZM010000030.1:3888-6819 GCA_035325665.1 Thermomicrobiales bacterium
TCGCGTTCGAGCAGGCGCACCATCTCGCCCCCCGGCACGCGGGTCGAGCCGTTGCCAGGCGACGTTACACTCCCCGGTCTGGGCATCGCCGACGAGGAGCCGTTGTCGCGGGTCACGCACATCGTCCACGCCGCGGCCGACCTCCGGATCGACGCGCCAGTCGAGGATCTTCGGCCGGTCAACGTCGGGGGCACGGCGAACGTCGTCGAGCTGGCGCGCGCGATTCATGCATCCCGCGGCCTCGCCCGCCTCGCCCACGTCTCGACGGCCTACGCCTGCGGCCGGCAGGAGGGATCGATCGCCGAGGACGATCTCGCGGACGCGGCCGAGTTCTTCAACGCCTACGAGCAGAGCAAGCACGAGGGCGAGCGGCTAGTCCGCGCGGCGATGGCGGATCTGCCGGTGTCGATCTTCCGGCCCGGCATGGTCGTCGGCGACTCGCGAACCGGCGCGGTCAAGACCTTCAACACCATCTATGTCCCGCTGCGGCTCTACCTCTCCGGCGAGCTGCGAGTCATCCCGACCCGCCCCGGCCAGCGCCTCAACATCGTCCCGGCCGACTATGTCGCTGGGGCGGTCGCGCGGCTGACGTTCGACCCGCGCGCGGCCGGCAGGACGTTCCACCTGACGGCCCCGGTCGAGCGGCAGCCGACCGTCGGCGACCTCCTCCGGGTGGTCAGGTCGTGGGCTAGGGCGGAGCTCGGAACCAACATCCCGCGGCCGCTGCTCGTTCCGGCGCCATTCGCCGGCCGCCTCGGTGGCCGCCGACTATCGTCTCTGCGCGGGCTATTACCGTACTTCAGCGACCGGCGCGAATTCCGGCGCGACAATGCCGACGCGCTGCTCGGCCCCTACCCGCACGACTGGCGCGACCTCGCGCCGCGACTGCTCGACTACGCGCTCTCGAAGAGCTTCCTGCACCGCTCCGGCCGCACCGTCCCTGAGCAGGTGCTCTTCCGGCTCCGGTCCAGGAGCCGCCCGTTGCGGTACCGCGACTGGGCAGGGCCGGCGCCGGTGGAACGCTTCCCCGAGGAGCTGCGGCGCGACATGCTGCGGGCTGCTGGCGCCCTCCGCGCGCTCGGCGTCGGGCGTGGCGACCGGGTCGCCGTCGTTGGGCTGAACAGCACCCGCTACCTCGTCGCCGACGTCGCGATCGGGCTGGCCGGCGCGGTCAGCGTGCCGCTCTACTACACCAGCCCGCCGGCCGAGATCGACGCGATCCTTGCCGCCAGCGGCGCGCGACTGCTGCTGATCGGGACGCCGATTCTCCTCGCCAGGCTTGGCGAGGTCCGGGCGGACATGCCGGTCGTCTCGTTCTGCCGCGAGCCGGTTCCAGCCGGGGTGGGGCGAGCGGTCATGTCGTGGGATGCGTTCCTCGCCCTCGGCGCGGGCGCCGAGGCGGGTATCGACACAGAGGGGGTTGGACCGGACGACGTCGCGACCCTGCGCTACACGTCAGGGACGACCGGCCCGCCGAAGGGGGTGACCTTTACCCACCGGCAGCTGCGCTGGATGGCCGAGACGGTCGCCGCGCTGGTCCCGTGGGAAACCCGCGCCCACCGGGCGGCGTACCTCTCGTTCCTGCCGATGAATCACGTCGTCGAGGGCATCCTGGGAACCTACGCGCCCTACTATCTCCCGACCTCGGTCGACATCTCGTTTCTCGAGCAATTCACCGCGCTGCCGACCACCCTGCCGCGCGTGCGGCCGACGGTCTTCTTCTCGGTGCCGCGCGTCTACGAGCGGCTGTGGGACAGCATCCGGTCGCACCCGATTACCCTGCGCTACGAACGCGCCGAAAGCCGGCCGATCAGATCAATCCTGCGTCGTCTGATCCGGTTCCAGTCGCTGCAGCGAGCAGGGTTCGATCGCTGCAACTGGCTGATCGCCGGTTCCGCGCCGGTCGATCCGGACCTGTTGCGCTCGCTTTCCGCCATCGGCATCGACGTCCATAACGCCTACGGTCTGACCGAGGCGCCGCTCATCGCGATTAACCGGCGTGGCGACAACCGGATCGGCACGGTCGGACGGCCGCTGCCCGAGACGGAGGTGCGCGTCGGCGACGACGGCGAGATCCTGGTTCGCGGCCCGCAGGTCACGCCGGGCTACTTCGACTCGCACCTCGACCCGCCCGTGCGCGACGGCTGGCTCCTCACCGGCGACCTCGGGCATCTGACGCCGGAGGGATATCTGGTGATCGACGGGCGCAGGAAGGACCTCATCGCCACCGCCTACGGCAAGAAGGTCCAGGCGAGCAAGGTCGAGGCGCTGCTGCGGAAGATCCCCGGCGTCGCCGAGGCGATGCTCGTTGGCGAGGCCCGTCCCTATTGCACGGCGCTGCTCTGGCTCCGCGAGGATGTAACCGCGAGCGACCGCGCGACGATCGACGCGGCGGTCGCTCGAGTGAACGCAAACCTCTCGCATCCCGAGCAGGTGAAACGCTGGGCGATCCTTGCCAACGACCTCTCGATCGAGGGCGGGGACCTGACCGCCAACCTGAAGCTCAAGCGCCCCGCCGTCTACGCCCGGCATGCGGTGGTGATCGAGGCGCTCTACGGCGAGCGGGACGCGCCCGAGTGCGTGCTGCGGCTGGGCGGCGCACGTCGGGAGGAGCCGGTGCCGGTATGAGCCTGATCGTCGCACTGCTCGACGCCTACACGCCGCGATCGCTCCGGCAGCGCAAGCTGGAGGATCTCGTCGTCGCGACCGCCGAGGCGTTCGGCTGCGAGCCACCCGCGCTGGCGGGCCTGTCGTACGACGACTGCCTGCACGCCTATGCGACGTTCACCCGCGAGCAGGCCGAAGCGGCGATCCGCACCGGCCAGGACCTGGCCGCGATCGACGATCGCCTCTATCACGCAGCGTATCTCCTCGGCCGCGACCTGCGGCGGCTCCTGCGCGTGAAGTCCATGGACGACGTGATGGCGGCGG
>DAOKZM010000030.1:6912-14676 GCA_035325665.1 Thermomicrobiales bacterium
GCGCGGTGACGATCCGGCGCTGCTATTTCAGCGACTACTCCTCGAGCCAAGTGTGCCAGGTCGTCTCGGCGATCGACAGCGGGCTGCTGGCCGGGCTGGCCGGCGACGGCCGGCTCGTCTTCACCCGGCGCATCACCGACGGGTTCGATCACTGCGCGGCCTGCTTTAGCAGGACGGAGTGCCAGGCATGAAGAAGGCGATCGTCGTTGGCGCCGGGGCCGGTGGCGCGACCGTGGCCAAGGAGCTTCACGGCTCGTTCGACGTCACCGTACTCGAAGCTGGACAGGAGTTCCGGCCACTCGGATACAAGTTCAAGACCCTGGAGACCTGGAAGAAATGGGGTCTGCTCTTCGACATGCGCGAGGTCCAGCTCGTCTTCCCGCATATGCGCGTCCGCGGCGTCGGGGACGACATGGTCCTGGTCAATGGGGTCGGGCTCGGCGGATCGACGACGGTCTGCACCGGCAATGGTCTGCGCATGGACCACGATATCCGCGCGCTGGGGATCGACCTCGACGCGGAGTTCGAGGAGATCTATCGGGAGATCCCGATCACGACGGCACATCAGGATGGCTGGCACGTAACGACGCGCCGCCTGTTCACGATTTGCCGGGAGATGGGACTCGATCCCCAGCCGACGCCGAAGATGGGTGACTACGGGCGCTGCGCTCATTGCGGCCGTTGCGTGCTGGGCTGCCCGCATGGCGTGAAGTGGGACAGCCGCCAGTTCCTGCAGGTTGCGCTCGACCACGGCGCCGAGGTGATGACCGGCTGCGACGTCAGGAGGGTCGTCATCGAGGGAGGCCGGGCGACCGGCGTCCAGGTGCGGCGCGGCTGGAGGCACGAGTACTACCCCGCCGACCTCGTCGTGCTTGCGGCCGGCGGACTTGGGACGCCCGCGATCCTCGACCGGTCGGGAATCCCGTGCGAGCCGCACCTGTTCGTCGACCCGGTTCTGTGGGTCGCCGGGCGTTCGGCCGTCTGCGCGCAGTGTTACGAGGTCGAGATGCCGTTCGTCTCTCAGCAGGACCACTTCATCCTGTCGCCGTACTTCGACTTCCTGAGCCACCTGTTCAACCGGTCGTCGCGGTACGCGGCCGTTGATACCGTCGGCATCATGATCAAGCTGGCCGATAGCAGCGAGGGATGGGTCTCGCGCCACCGCGTCGAGAAATCGCTGACCGACCTCGACCGCGAGCGCCTGGAGCGAGGCGTCGAGATCAGTGCTGAGATTCTCCGCCGGTTCGGTATCGACGAGGGGAGCATGTTCCTTGGCACGATCAACGGCGGCCATCCCGGCGGTTCGTTGCCGCTCGACGTGGCGACAGCCGAGTCGTTCCACGACGCGCGCCTGCCGGAGAACGTCTACGTCGCTGACGCCACCCTGCTCCCCCAATCACTCGGCAATCCGCCCATCCTAACCATCATCGCGCTCGCGAAGCGGGTCAGCCGTCAGTGCATCGCGGCGTGCGCCTGACGCGCACGGCACGAGGCTTGGCCGCGCGCCGCGGGTCTTCCTGCCCGATCTGGTACAACCGATCGCGAGCGGTGGGAGGTGGACGGTGCGGCCTGTCCGGATGTTCGCCGCGACCGGGGACGCCGTCGCGCGGATCGACGTTCGCGCGGATGATGTCGTCGATGTCGCGATCATGCTACAGGGTAGCGGCGCGCAGTTCGTCGCCGTCGATCCGCGCGATCCGCGGCGCGTTGTGGCTGGGACGTATGGCGCGGGAGCGCTGCTGAGCCGCGACGCCGGAGCGACGTGGCGGCCGCTCTCTTCCAGTCTGTCTGCCCGGCGGGTGATGTCGGTCGCCATTGCCGGAGCGCGGATCGTCGATGGCCTCTCCTCGATCTACGCCGGGAGCGCGCCCAGCCACCTCTATCGTAGCGACGACGACGGCGAGACGTGGCACAGGTTGCGAGCGTTCGACGCTCTCGTCGCGACCGAGGGTGACGATGTCACCAATCCGGCGGCCGGCGCGTCCACCGCGAGCGTCCAGCGCTGGCGGTCGCGGGCCGCCGAGGCGCGCGTCTGGGTTAGCCACGTCAGCGCGATCCTGCCGCATTCGACCGACCCACTCCGGCTGCTGGCCGGCGTCGAGATCGGCGGGGTGATCGTCACCAGCGATGGCGGAGCGACCTGGCGCGGCCCGGCTCGGGGCTGCTACCACGATGTCCACGTGCTGGTGGCACATCCGGACTTCCCAGAGCGGGTGTACGAGGCGGCCGGCGGTGGCGTTGCCGTGTCGGACGACGGCGGCGAGCGCTGGCAGTCGCTCGACGACGGGCTCGACCAGCGCTACGTCTGGTCGGCTGCCGTCGATAGTGGCGACCCCGGCTGCTGCTACGTCTCGACCAGCCACAGCCACGTTGAAGCCCACCGGCGCGATGGCCGAGCCGACGCCTGTATCTATCGGCATCGCGCTGGATCGCCGATCCGCTCCCCTATCTTGCCTCCGGCCTGGCCGCGCCGCGCGGACAGGCCGGCGTCCTCCTCGCCGCAATGCAGGACGGCGCGTTCTGGGCCACCGAGGATCAGGGCGAAACCTGGCGGCCACTGCGCGGCCGTGTCCCCGGCGTCGTCGCCTTGGTCGAGGCGTAGCGCTGAGTCGCTCCGACCGCGCTTACCCCAGCCGCAGCACCAACCCCTCGTTGCCGCGCAGCGACAGACGGCTCAAATCGGCCGGCCCCTCGCGGTCGAGGGCGGTCGAGATGGCAACCGTCGCCGGCCCGACCTCGGGCAGATCGATCGTCGTCGGTGCTGGAACGAAGCTCAGCATGATCAAGTAGCGCTCCGCTCCCGACTCGCGCAGGTAGCCGAAGACGCCGGCCGGGACGACATCGACGGCGCGGTAGTCGCCGGTCGCTAGCGCCCGGCTGGACCGTCGCAGCCGCAGCAACGCGCGGGTGAGGTTCAGCATCGAATGCGGGTCGGCGAGCTGGGCCGCGACGTTGGTCGTCGCGGCGTCGGGGGCGAGCGGCAGCCACGGCTCGACGCCGGCCGGGCAGAAGCCGCCGTTCGGGGATGCGTCCCAGGGCATCGGCGCGCGGGCCGGGTCGCGGCTGAACTGCGCGTCCCCCATCCGGATGCCCCACGGGTCCTGCATCCGTTCAGACGGCACGACGGCGTCGCGTATGCCGAGCTCGTCGCCGTAGTACAGCGTCGGCGTACCGCGCAGCGTCAGGAGCAGCATCATCCCGACCCGCGCCTCGGCGGCGCCGATCCGCGTCGCGATCCGCGGCTCGTCGTGGTTGCCGAGGACGTAGTTCGGCCAGCCGCCGGGCGGGATCGCCGCCTCGAGCGCGTCGACCAGCGCCCGGACCTGCCCCGCCTCCCAGGGCGTGTTGAGCAGCCCGAAGTTGAACGGCAGGTGGAGTTCGTCGAGCCCCTCGCCGTAGTAGCGCGACCAGCGTTCGAGATCGAAGATGTGCAGCTCGCCGATGGCGACGCGCGGGCGTTCGGCCTCGAATTCGTCCAGCACCGCCCGCATCACGCGGGCCACCTCGTGGTTGTCGTCGTGGTCGAACTCGTAGAGGTGATGCTGGCGATCGAACTCAAGTCCGTGGGTGCGGTGGGTCAGCAGGTGGTCGGCGTGGTTCTCGGGGTTGTCGCGTAGCTCGGGATCCTTCATGACGTTGTGCAGCGCGTCGATCCGCACGCCGTCGACGCCGCGCGCCAACCAGAAGCGCAGGACGTCCAACATCGCCGCGCGGACCTCCGGGTTGCGCCAGTTCAGGTCCGGCTGCTCGGGTAGGAAGATGTGCAGGTAGTACTGGCCGCTGGCCCCGTCCAGCTCCCAGGTAGATCCGCCGAACGGGCCGACCCAGTTGTTCGGCGGCGAGCCGTCCGGCTTCGGGTCGGCCCAGATGAACCAGTCGCGCTTGGGGCTCTCGCGCGACGAGCGCGCTTCGACGAACCAGGGGTGCTGGTCGGAGCAGTGGTTCGGGACGTAGTCGATGATGATCCGGATGTCGCGGGCGTGCGCCTCGGCCACCAGCGCGTCGAACGTCGCCAGGTCGCCGAACAGCGGGTCGACGTCCGTGTAGTCGGCGATGTCGTAGCCGAAGTCGCGCATCGGCGAGGGGAAGAAGGGCGACAGCCAGATCGCGTCGATGCCGAGCGTGTCGCTCAGGTAGTCGAGCCGCTCGATCACCCCGCGCAGGTCACCGACCCCGTCGCCGTCCGTGTCCTGAAAGCTCCGCGGGTAGACCTGATAGACCACCCTGGCCTGCCACCAGAGCGGCTCGTCGTGTCCCATGCGCTAGCGCCCTTTCGAATTCGTCGTCTCCGTTGCTGTGATTGTGGCATGGGGACGTGGGACGCGGGGATCCCTGTCGTTTCACGGCACAGTCCCGTCTCGGTGCGTGAACACGAGATTGCCCCTGCGGGGTCAACTCCGCGTCCCACGTTCCACGTCCCGACCGTCTCACCCCTGCTCGACCGTATAGGTGACCAGGACCGTTGCCCGGACCTCCATCTCGCCCGCGTGGATCTCCATTTCGGGGGGCGCGGAGGCGAGCGCCATCGCCCGGGCGCCGGAGAAGGGGGCTTCGCGGTGGATCGGCTCGAACGATGTGCCTGGCTCGGAGATGCTCACGATCGCGCCGAGCCGCGCGCCGAGCGCGGCGACGTATGCTTCGGCCCGCGCTTGCGCGTTCAGCGCCGCGGCGCGGCATGCCTCCAGCCGCGCCGGGTTGTCCTCGGCCACGCTCCAGGACGGGCCGCTGATCTCGGCGTTGGCCCGGGCGACGGCGGCGCTGATGAGCGTGCCGAGCGGCTGAGGATCGGCCAGGCGCAAGTGGACGCGGTTCTCCGCCCGGTAGCCGCGGTGAACGTGCTGGCGCGTCTTGTCGTTCCACTCGGTCTCCTCGCGGACCGTCGCGCCGGTCGTCGTCCAGCGGTTTCGCTCGATCCCGAGCTCGGTGAGGATCTTCTCTAGCTCGTTGCCGCGCCTGGCGACCTCGGCCAGCGCCGCGTCGGCCGTGCGGTCGAGGTAGTCGACCGACAGGTCGAGCGCGACCTCGTCCGGCTGAGCGTTGGCTCTCGCGGTTCCGCGGACCGCCACTGTTGCTGCCATGCTGCCAGTCCCTTTCAGCGCCGAACGGCGCTCGCTCGTCATCGGGTGGTACCGTCAATCGTCACCGCGCCGTCATCGAACGGCGGTAGCGTTCCGGTGAGTATGCGCGGGCGCACTCCCCGCCTGCGAGGTTAAAGGAAGGATCGTCCTCGACGTGATCTCCCCTGAGCACCCGATCGCCCGCTGGTCGCGGGTCGGCTTCGTCCTCAGCGCCTGGCTCTATGCGGCGGCCGTCCTGGTCCAGGTCTTCCTGGCCGGCCTGAGCACGTTCGACGACCCGACCCGCTGGCCCGACCACGTGTCGTTCGGCCAAATGATCGGCACGTTTACCATCCTGATGCTTGTGTTCGCCGTCGTCGGCCGGCTGCCGTGGCTGATCGTCGGGCTGACCTTCGCCGAGTTCATGCTCTACGGCATGCAGTACCCCTTCGCGCTCTCCAGCGTCGGCGCGATGGCCGCGCTGCACGCCGTCAACGCGCTGGTCATGTTCTGGCTGGCGATCAACCTGGCCCAGCGCGCCCAGCCGCTCGCCTTCGGCCGCGCCGCCGCCTGAGCCTGCGGTCCTGGCGTTACGTGGCGTCAGGACCGCGCCTCCGGGAGGCTGGCGTCGCTCCGCGACATCCGCTACGATGCGCCGTATCGACACCAGCGTAGCGACCAGGTGACCCGCGGCGCGACGCCAGCGCGGCCAGGCTCGGGAACGCGGCGCGCCCCGAGGTCCGACGGGAAGGGAGAGCCCGATGCGGACGATCAAGGCTGGCGTGCTCTACGAACCCAATCAGCCGATCCGTGTTGAAGAGGTACAGCTCGATGACCCCCAGTCGGGCGAGGTGTTAGTCAGGATCGCCGCCAGCGGCGTCTGCCGCAGCGACCTGCACGCGATCAACGGCGAGTGGCGCATGCCGCTGCCGATGGTCCTCGGCCACGAGGCGTCCGGCACGGTCGAGGCGGTCGGACCGGGCGTGACGCGGGTCGCGCCGGGCGACCCGATCATCATCTCGTTCGCCCCCAATTGCGGCCGGTGCTGCTACTGCGTCGCCGGCAAGCCGCACCTCTGCGAGACAATGCGCGGCTACCCGGCCGGGACGTTGCCGGCCGGCGGGACGCGCCTGCGCCGCGACGGCCAGCCGGTCTACCACTTCGCCCGCACTGCCTCGATGGCCGAGGACGCCGTCATCCACGAGAGCGGCGCGGTGCCGGTCCCGGCCGACGTGTCGCTGGAGATGGCGGCGCTGGTCGGCTGTTCGGTGACGACCGGCATCGGCGCGGTGATCAACACGGCCGGCGTCGAGCCGGGCAGCACCGTCGCTGTCATCGGCTGCGGCGGCGTCGGCCTCAACATCGTCCAGGGCGCGCGGCTGGCGAACGCCTCGCGCATCATCGCGGTGGACATCAGCGAGCCGAAGCTCGAGCTGGCCCGGCGCTTCGGCGCGACCGACGACATCGACGCCCGCGAGGATGACCCGGTCCGGCGCATCCGCGAGCTGACCGGCGGCGGGGTGGACTACGCTTTCGAGGCGCTCGGCAGCGGCGCGACGGTCAAGGTGGCGTTTGACTGCCTGCGCTCGGGCGGCACCGCCGTCGTCGCCGGCATGGCCCCCGACGATGAGGTAGCAGAGATCGACGCCCGCATCCTGGCCGGGACGGAGAAGATCCTCAAGGGCAGCTACTACGGCTCGGCGCGCGTGTCGATCGACATGCCGCGCCTGCTGTCGCTGGCGAAGGCCGGCAAGATCGACCTCGAAGGGCTGGTGACGCGCCGCTACCCGCTCGAGGAGATCAACGAGGCTTATGCCGCGCTGGACCGGGGCGACCCCGGCCGCGGGCTGATCGTCTTCGACTGACGCGCTAGCGCGCGGTGCTGAGCGCCGCGCCGGCCCGTTCCAGCTCGAGCTCCCGCGCCGCGTCCTCGGCGATCCGGCCGGGGGACTTCTGGTTGGCCGGATCGAGGCGCAGGGTCAGGAAGTAGGTGAGGATCGCGAAGCCGCCCGCGATCAGGAACGGCACCTGGTAGCCGACGAAGTTCAGGATGAAGCCGGCCGAGATGGGGACGATGATCGCCGCCATGTGCTGGAGCGTGACCCCCATCGCCAGCGACGGCGCGATCTCGTTCGTCACCGCGATCTTGCGCAGATACGTCGCCGCGCCGATCGACGACAGCGGCATGATGAATGAGTAGGCGATGTACGACGCGCTGGCGACGTAGACGTTGTCGACCAGCGCGTAGCCGCCGAGCGCCAGCACGTAGGCGATGTTCACATACGAGAGCATGCGCTTCTCGCCGTAGTGGTCGATCATCCGGCCGATCCACGGGCTGGCGAACATCCCGCCGGCGCGGACGATGATCAGCAGCGCCGAGATCTGCGGCACGCCCAGGCCGTAGGCGTGGACCAGCACCCAGAGACCGAACGAGAAGAAGATCTGCTGCCGGGCGCCGTCGAGGATGCTCAGGTAGTAATAGAGCTTGTACGGCTTGCGGAAGACGATCGGGTCGCGCTTGCCTGTAAACTCGCGCTCCTCGCCGTCGTGCAGGTTCGGGAAGTTGTAGATCGCGGCTGCCGCGATCAGCGCGAACAGGCCGGCGATGACTAACATCGGCCGAAACGACAGCAGGTCGAAGTTGAAGACGATGAAGACGATCATCATCGCCAGCAGCGCGCCAGCGCTGTTGATCGCCCCCATCTTG
>DAOKZM010000031.1:0-8218 GCA_035325665.1 Thermomicrobiales bacterium
ACGGCCTGGGACGATACCGGCGCGACCGTCGCCGAGCTCGTCAGCGACGGCGAGAGCTGGTGGTGGAACCAGCGCGGTTGGGTGGAATCCGGCAGCACATCGGCCGGAATCGCGCCGCTGCCGCTAGAGTTGAGCGCGGGGATGTTCGAGCCAGAGACCGTCTATCAGACACTGACGACGCTCGACCCCGGGACGGCCGAACATCTGACCGAGGGCGATGTCGCCATCACCCGCCTGCATCGCGACGCTGGGGAACTCGCCCAGCGGATGGGTCTGTCCGCAACCGACGCCTACTATGAGTTACGGCAGGCGGCTGACCCGCCCGGCTCCGTGCTCCTCAGTCGCTGGGTCATCGTCGACGACTCCGGCGCCGAGATCGTAATGTCCCGTCACGCGCTCGACCACCTCGTCCGCACCGACGCCACGACAATGGACGACGCCGAGTTCGTCGTCCCCGGCGCGCCGACGAGTCCGCGTCCGATGCAGTACGCGCCGCCGGCCGGACCGCTTCCGGTTGGGTTCGCGATCGAGCGGCACTGGAGCGACTACCCGGTCGCGATCGAACACCTCACCATCACCGGCCCGGGTGTCACGCTCGACGTCGCCATCTCCGCATCGCGCGGTGGCCATGACCCGCGCCAGCTCGCCTGGAACGCCGCCCGGGCCGGCAACAGTGTCTACACCATCGACAGCGGTGCGACGCCGGTTACCTACCTCACCAGGCAGGGCAGCTCTACGCCGCTTCTCGCCATCTGGGACGACGGCCGCTACCGCTTCGATCTGAGTGCAACCACGAGCGATGCGGCTGGCTGGGGCGACGCAACGCTCCTAGCGCTCGTCGAAGCGCTCTCGGATACCGGGCTATGATCGATTCAGCCATCTGAACGGAGGCATATTATGTGGTTCGTAGTCCTCGGCGCGATTCTCGCCGGCCTTGTCCTGCTCAGCGCCGCCATTGCCAGGCGCTGGGGCCGCGGCTCGTACGAGACGACGTTCGAGAAGCCCGAGAACGAGATTCAGACGACGAACCCGTGGAAGTTCTGGTAGCAGGCTGCCTTCGATTCTGATGTAGCCACTGGCGTCACACTGGCTTTCAGGGTATAAGAAGGGGGATGAACGTACAGGACAGACGTTCTAAACGACTCTTAGGAGGCCGCGTGCGCGTCGCAGAGTTCTTTGCTGGCATAGGACTCGTCCGTATGGCGCTTGAGCAACACGGCGCTCAAGTTCTTTGGGCGAACGACATCGACCGTAACAAGCGCGAGATGTACGGCAAGAACTTTGGAACTGACGACTTCGTGCTGGACGATATCCGAAACGTTCGTGGAGAGTCGTTGCCTGATGTGGATGTAGCTACTGCGTCGTTCCCCTGCACGGACCTCTCGCTCGCGGGCAATCGCCTTGGCCTTCTTGGCGAGCAATCGGGTTTGTTCTGGGAGTTCACCCGCGTGCTCGATGAGATGCGAGGTCGTCGGCCCTACATTCTTCTCATCGAAAACGTTCCAAGCTTCGCATCGTCGCATGGCGGAAATGACCTACTGCATGCTCTGGCACGCTTGAATAGTCTCGGCTACTGGTGCGATCTGCTCGTCGTCGATGCTCGCCACTTCGTTCCCCAGAGTCGTCCACGGCTGTTCATCGTCGGCTCACAGGATCGTCTCCCTGGGGAGAGTGACTGGACCCCAAGCGAAATACGTCCGCCCTGGGTGCAGCGTTTCGTGCGAGACCATCCTGAGTTGGGAATGCATGCGCTGAGTCTGTCGTTGCCTGATCCCGACAAGCGCACGCTAGCGGATGTTGTGGATCGTCTCACGCCTGACGACAGCCGTTGGTGGGAGCCAACCCGGCTGCAACGCTTTGAAGACGAACTCTCGCCGCTGCAGCGGGAGCGGTATCGGGCGATGCAAGAGTCCGCTACGCTGGAGTGGGCGACAGCGTATCGTCGCACGCGTAATGGAAAGCCTGCATGGGAGATTCGCGGAGATTCAATCAGTGGTTGCCTACGGACGGCGCGGGGTGGATCGAGCAAACAGGCGGTTGTCGAGGCTGGATTCGGCGCCGCGCGAGTTCGGTGGATGACCGGCAATGAGTATGCGCGACTCCAAGGGGCTGAGGGATATCGATTTGACAGTGTCTCCGAGGGGCGCATCCTGTTTGGGTTCGGCGACGCGGTCTGCGTCCCCGTCATCTCGTGGCTGACTCGTGACTATCTCATACCGCTGCTTGCGACGGAACTCACAGACATGCAATGGGGTATTGACAGGATGTTAGTTGGTGTCTAGATCGCGCCGCCGACAGAATTCCGAGCTATCTCAAGAGGTAGCGGCGATCCGAGGACGTCTCGATGACTTCTTGAACTATAGAGGTGCAGCTGGTCAGCAGCCGAACAATGCAAAATGCGGCGTATATGTGTTCTACGATTATGATGGAGAACCCATCTACGTAGGGCAAACCACGGATCCGTCGCCACCTCACGAATCAGCGCACCGACGCCGTTGCCATGAACGTCCTCGACCCGTTCGAGGTCGCCGAAGTAGAGGTCTACCCTTTCTACCAGCTGGAATCCCGAGCGCCGGGAGAGACCGCAGATGACTATAAGCGGCACGTCAAAGGCACCTTGGCTGCAGCAGAGTACATGATGTTTCAGAAGGTTCTGCGGGAATCTGCGCTTGGCGCCGTCTTGAACGAAGCCGACATACCCCCCAGGGCTCCTATTGATCTCCCTGCTTCCATCCGGACCCGGATCATACCCGACGATATCTACGAACTGAGAAAGCATCCAGACATTCGTATCGCTCGTCGAGCAACCACAGTAGCGAACCTAGCGCGTGTCATCAGTGAGCGGGATGTTTCGATCGGCCTCCGACGGACGCTGCTCACTCAAGCGCGTCGTTTGGAGCGCCTGGCTGCCCAACGGCTAGGTGAGTTTCGGGAACCATTCCCTGTTGAAGCGCCGGGTGAAGAAACCGGGGAATCTGAGAAGACTTAGTGGTGGATCCACTGACGCCCGCTGACCGGTCGGTTCTGATGGCTAAGGTCAAGAGCACTGGCAATCGTTCGACCGAATTGAAGGCTGAAGCCGCTCTCGTCGCCGCGGGTATTGATGGATGGGAACGTCACTCGGCGCTACCAGGCAAGCCAGATTTCTATTTCCCTGAGCACCGACTCGCCGTATTCATCGATGGCTGCTTCTGGCATGGATGCCCCAAGCACGTCCGCTACCCGCAAGCCCACGCGGGCTACTGGCTATCGAAAATCGACCGGAATCGAAAGCGGGATAATCGCATTCGGCGACAGCTTCGCTCTCAAGGTTTTCACGTTATGCGTGTATGGGAGCATGATCTGCGCGGCGACACATGGATGAAACGGTTGCTGGCCATGCTCAGACGGCTAGAAGCGGAGTCTGACTCTGGAGACGAACCGCGGCCTCTTGACTGAACTGAGCTGGATGAAATGCGCGAGGAGGACGTGCCATTCAGCGTGACGTTCAGGCGTTGGGAGTGGGATGGCATCCTTCGATCGATCTCATGCTATGTCCAGATGCTCCAAGGCGATCCCGACGTGGCATTCGATTCTAATGCCGAATGGGCTGAGGAACTGGGACACATGGTGACGCGGTTGCAGAACGCTATCGGGATCTGCGCGATAACGCGCTCTTGCTGCGCAACGAGAAAGCGATCGAGCGCAAGATGCAGAACATCAGCGCGGTGTTCGACCGGCATCGACTCCCGTTCATCCGAGGTCTTGCTCCGCTCCGCAACACGCAGGTGGATCTGGAGATTGCTGTCGAGGAACGGCTGCTCCAGTTGGGGTGGAGCGAACCGCAGGGGTCTTGAATCAGTGCTTCGGGAAAACGACGCGGGGTTGAGGGCCACCCTCAGCCCCGCGCTGCATTCGATCCTGCCTCAGTACTTCGGCACGCTCGGATCGACCTCATCCGACCACGCCAGGATGCCGCCGGTCAGGTTCTTGAGCTTCGCGAATCCGGCGCTGCGGAGCTGTTCGAGGGCGCGGGCGCTGCGGACGCCGGAGCGGCAGTAGAGGACGATGTCCTGGCTGGTGTCCAGCTCGTGCATACGGGCCGGGATCTCGCCGACCGGGATCAGGACGCTGTCCGGGATCAGACCAATCTCGCGCTCGTGCGGCTCGCGGACGTCGATCAGGAGCGGCTGCCAGCCGGCCGCGCGCTTGGCCGCCAGCTCGCTCGGCGTGATCTGCCACTCCGGCGCGACGACCTCGTCCGGCTTCGGCTCGGGCGTGACGCCGCAGAACTCCATGTAGTCGATCAGCTCGGTCACCGTCGGGTGCTCGCCGCAGACCGGGCAGTGCGGGTCCTTGCGCAGCTTGTACTCCTTGAAGCGCATCGCCAGCGCGTCGTAGCGCAGCAGCCGCCCGATCAGCGGCTCACCGGCCCCGAGGATCAGCTTGACCGTCTCGGTCGCCTGCATCGCGCCGACCGTGCCCGGCAGCACGCCCAGCACCCCGCCCTCGGCGCAGCTCGGCAGCGGTAGCACGGCCCCTGGGTCGCGTCGAAGACCGAGACCTGGCCCTCGAAGCGGAAGATGCTGCCGTAGACGTTCGGCTTGCCGAGCATCACGCAGGCGTCGTTGACCAGGTAGCGCGTCGGGAAGTTGTCGGTGCCGTCGACGATGATGTCGTAGTCCTTGAGGATCTCCAGCGCGTTCTCGCTCGTGAGACGCGTCTCGTGGGGGATGATTTGGATGTGCGGGTTGAGGTCGCGCAGCCGCGCTGCCGACGCCTCCAGCTTCTTCACCCCGAGGTCGCTGGTGCCGTAGATCACTTGGCGCTGCAGGTTGGTGACGTCGACGACGTCGCTATCGACGACGCCGATCGTGCCGACGCCGGCCGCCGCGAGGTACAGCCCCAGCGGCGCGCCGAGGCCGCCTGCGCCGATCAGCAGCACCTTCGCCGCCTTCAGCTTCTCCTGCCCGGAGAGCGCGACCTCCGGCATGATCAGGTGGCGCGAGTAGCGCATGATCTCGTCGTTGGAGAGCGTCGTCTGGGCCACGCGCGGCTCGGCTGCGCCACCGGCGATCGACGGCACGATCGTCACCTCGGCGCCGGCCTCCAGCGGGGTGTCTTCCCCCTGCAGGTAGCGGATGTCGTCCTCGCCGACGTAGACGTTGACGAACGAGCGCAGCTTGCCCTCGTCGCTGAACAGGTGCTGCTTCAGGTCGGGATACTCGGCGGTCAACTGCGCCAGCGCCTGCCCGACGGTCGTCGCCGGCACGCCGTAGCTGGGGTTGCCCCCGGCGAAGCCGCGCAAGGCCGTTGGAATGAAGATCGTCGCCGTCGCGATGTTAGTCGTCATGGTGCCTCCTCAAAACGTCGGGACGCGGGATGCGGGACGCGGGACGCGGGGGAGAAATCACTCCCCTGCGAAGGGACGGGAGTCGATGATCGGTACTCAAACCCTACCAATCCTCGACACCCCCTCGCGTCCCGCGTCCCGCGTCCCACGTCCCGACCTCGTCATACCCCGTCCGGTCGTCCCGCAGTTGCCAGCCAGTGAGTTCGTCGAACGTGCCGCCGCGGACGCTGGCGATGAGGTAGGTGTACCAGGGCCAGGCATTCTCGCGGTCGAACTCGGACGGGCGGGCCGGGGCGTTCGGGTGCGAGTGGTAGAAGCCGAGGACGTCCAGTCCCTGCCGGCGTGCCTCGCGCTCGGCCCGCAGTATGTCGTCGGGCGTGATCAGGAAGCGCCGCCGCCGCTCGCTGGCGTCCCACTGGTTGTCGATCGGCAGCAGCCGCTCGATCACCCGCTCGCCGCCCTCCTCGCGCCCCAGCAGCACCCCGCAGCACTCGTCGGGATAGGTCTGTTCGCCGTGTTCCGCGATCGCGGCGGCCAGTTCCTGTGGGAGCGCGATTCGGGACGCGGGACGCGGGACGCGGGGCGCGGGGGTTAGCGAATCTGTCATCGCTAGTCCTCCTCGTCCCAGAACCGGTCGCTCAGGTACCGCGTCCCGCTATCCGGCAGGATCGCGACGATGACCGCTCGTCCCTCCGCGTCCCACGTCCCGTTTCCAGCGTCCCGACCATTCGCGTCCCGCGTCCCGCGTCCCGCGTCCCGAACCCGGAGAGCGACCCGCTCCGCCTCGACCAGCGCGGCGCCGCCGGAGATGCCGACGAGGATGCCCTCGCTGCGGGCGATCCAGCGCACCATGCGGTAGGCGTCCTCGGTGCGGACCTCGGCGTCGACGTCGGCGAGGCCGGGATCGTAGATGCCCGGCACGATTGCCGTCGCCATATGCTTGAGCCCCTCGAGGCCGTTGAACGGCGAGTCGGGCTGGACGGCGACGAGCTGGATGCCCGGGTTGTACTGCTTGAGCCGCCGGCCGGCGCCGACGAACGTGCCGCTCGTCCCCAGGCCAGCGACGAAGTGGGTGATGCGGCCCTCGGTCTGGCGCCAGATCTCCGGCGCGGTCGTGCGCTCGTGGGCGCGGGTGTTCTCCGGGTTGTTGTACTGATCGGGGTAGAAGTAGCGCTCGGGATGCGCGGCGTAGAGCTCGCGGACTGCGCGGATCGCGCCGTCGGAGCCGTCGGCCGGATCGGTGAAGATCAGCTCGGCCCCATAGGCGCGCAGGATCTTCTTGCGCTCCTCGCTGGCGCTCTTCGGCAGGCAGAGGGCGACCCGGTAGCCGCGTGCCGCGCCGATCATCGCGTAGGCGATGCCGGTGTTGCCGCTGGTCGCGTCGACGATCGTCTTGTCGCGGGTCAGCAGGCCGCTGCGCTCGCCCTCCTCGATCATCGCCAGCGCGGCGCGGTCCTTGACCGAGCCACCCGGGTTCTGCCACTCGGCCTTGCCGTAGACCTCGATGCCCGGTCCCGGCTCGAGCGAGCGCAGCCGGATGAGCGGCGTGTTGCCGATCAGGCTGGTGAGGTCGTCCACGCGCCGCGCCGTGCCGGCCGGGCGCTCATGGATCACGACCCCCGTGCCGGAGAGCAGCGCGTCGCTCATGTCGCTATCCCAGTGTTCCATCTCGATCGATCCTCCTGGCGTCGCTGTCGCTGAATGCGTCGGGACGCGGACGGTGACAGCCTATGGCTGCCGTGCCGGTCGCGTCGGTTGTGCGAGGGTGTCTGCTCGGGCCGGCCGCGGCCGGCGAGCGTGGCGTCAGCGACGACAGTCGATCGTCGTGAAGTGGGCGTCGGTCTCGAAGGCGAGATGGGCGACGGGCGTGCTCGGCCAGGCGCTGTCCAGCGTGCCGCCACGCGGCCCACGCGAGCATCGCAGTGCTGTGCAGAGTCTCGGTCGCATGTGGGCGCCAGTCTCCAGATATCGTCCCGCACGGCCGCCCCGGCGGCCGCAGGAAGCGAGGGTGCCACAGGCGCGCCGAAGCGTCCAGGTCTGACGCGCCTGTGACTGATAACACGCGGTGGCGCGCGGGTATTCCCGCCTGCCCGGGAGGTATGGCTAGAACGGCAGTCCCTTGCCGCCGAAGACCCCCTTCAGCGCGCACATCTCTCTGCCGTGATGGATGGCGTGCCAGACGACGACCGACCCCAGGAACTGACCCAGCGACATGTCCGCGCCGAGCCACGGCACGTGGATCGGCTGGCTGAGATCGTCCTCGGAGAGCGTCGCCAGCCAGGCGTCAGTCTCCGCATAGACCACCTGGGCGTACTCGTGTAGCGTCGCGAAATCCGTCTCGCGCGCCGCGGCGCTGATCTTCTCGGAGAGCACGCCGTCCGAGCCGGGGTTGAAGCCGGTCTTCTCCAGCCAGCCGCCCGACTCGAAGACGAACGATTCGGGCTGCTGGCGCGCCATCACGTTGACCAGATAGTCCTCGCTGGTCACCATGTGGGCATAGATGCCGCCGATCGACTGGATCGTCCAGCCCTCGCCGCGATGGTGCAGATGCTCCGGCGACAGGTCCCCGACCGCCTGCTCGATGAGCTCGTGCGCCTGCGCGAGCTGCCCGCGAAGGCTCGTGATCGTGTCCACCCGAATTCCCTTCCTCAGATAACGAACGCCTGTGCTGTACGTACACTAATCGAGGTTGCCGTGTTGTCAACCTCCTTCCGGGTGCTACTCGCGGCGGCTACACTGCGCGGTCGTGCGCAGGGATGGAGGGACGGCTGATGGCGGGGGTGATCGAGGGCGTGCTGTTCGACGTCGATGGCGTGCTGCACGTCGACGGCGTCGCCATTCCCGGCGCGGCCGAGGTGCTGGCCGACCTGCGCGAGCGCGGCGTGC
>DAOKZM010000031.1:8279-9008 GCA_035325665.1 Thermomicrobiales bacterium
AGGTCATCACGGCCGGCGGCGCGGCGGCGGCGTACGTCCGGCGGCAGTATCCTGGCCGGCCGGTCTACCTGCTCGGCTCGGGGGACGTCGCCACCGAGTTCGAGGGCATCGAGCTGACCGACGGGCCGGAGGCCGGCGTCGTCGTCGTCGGCGACGCGGCCGAGAACTTCACCTACGAGGCGATGAATCACGCCTTCCGGCTGCTGCTCGGCGGCGCGGCGCTGATCGCGATGCACCGCGACCCGTGGTGGATGACCGCCACTGGCCCGACGATCGACGCCGGGGCGTTCATTCGCGGGCTGGAGTTCGCCAGCGGCACGCGCTCGCGGCTGGTCGGCAAGCCCTCGGCGCCGTTTTTCCGTGCTGGCTTCCAGTCGCTCGGTCTGCCGTCGCGCTCCACCGCGATGGTGGGCGACGCCATCCGCCAGGATCTCATCCCGGCCATGCGCATGGGCGCCACCGGTGTCCTCGTCCGCACCGGCAAGTACCGCGAGAGCGACCTGCAATACGGCACGCCGGACGTATCGCTGGCGTCGGTGGCGGAACTGGGGCGGCTGTGGGGGTGAATTGGGGTGTTAGCGGCCTTACAGTGACGTGCTGTGGGCTTGCAGCCATTCGGCGATCTCGCTCACCTCTGGCTTTTGCAGCGCCACGAAGACGGCGAAGTCCTCGAGCTCAGCTTGTGGAGTGTCGAGCCACCATCCATGACTTTCCAGGACGTAGATGGCG
>DAOKZM010000031.1:9018-13424 GCA_035325665.1 Thermomicrobiales bacterium
ACGAACGGATGAGCCGTTATCAACGCGTGGAGCAGGGCCGCGGCCTTGTCGAAGATCGAAGGAAAGAACTCGTCATCACGGATACCTGCGTGGGGACGTCCTATCGCCGCTTCAAGAAGGTTGAGATCGCGCAGCCCGTGGGCGCCTCCGGTAGCCTCGATCAGGCTATCGTGGATGGCGATGACCTGATAGACGGTCAGAAGCCTAGCGCTTGGCAAGGGACTCCAGCGCTGGTCGATAGCGCTCGATGATCCGGTCGATTCGCGCCAGGAACTCGGCGTCCACCCCTTCCATCTGAATATCCGGCTGGATCAGGATTCCGTGGCGCTCCTCGTCGAACGTGACCGAGACCGGCGAGCCGGTGTCCAGACCCAGGCGTCGCAGATACTCCGGGGGGATGGACGACAGCGTCCTGCTATTGCCGGACTGAATGATTCGTGGCATGAGTCCCTTCTCTACCTCTACCGTACGCTTCCATCCAATCAACATGTATAGACATTGTCAATACGTCCACGCTGGCGCCGGCAGATCCCGTCCGAACGGCCAACCGGATTCTGTACCCCATCTACTTCCGAGACGCTTGCGTATCGGTGTTGGTGGGTGTAGGTTGGGTTTCGATACGATAGCGTATCGGTATTCTCCAGCGATTGGAGCGGCCCGTGACCCGATCCGACACCTACGAGCGGCGCTGGTGGACGCTGGCGGTCCTCTGCGTCAGCTTGCTGGTGATCTCGCTCGACAACACCATCCTCAACGTCGCGTTGCCGACCCTTGTCCGCGACCGTCGACGCCTACGTCCTGGTCTTCGCCGGGCTGCTGCTGACGGCCGGCGCGCTTGGCGACCGCTATGGCCGGAGGCTGGCGCTGTTTACCGGTTTCGCGATCTTCGGCGGTGGCTCGATCCTCGCCGCCTGGGCCGGCTCGGCCGGGCACCTGATCGCCACCCGCGCGCTGATGGGCGTCGGCGGCGCGTTCATCATGCCGGCCACCCTGTCAATCCTGGTCAACGTCTTTCCGCGCGAGGAGCGGCCGAAGGCGATCGCCATCTGGGCGGCGACGGCCGGCCTCGGCGTCCCGCTCGGCCCGGTCATCGGCGGCTGGCTGCTCGAGCACTACTGGTGGGGCTCGATTTTCCTGATCAATGTCCCGATCATCGCCGCGGCGATCGTTGGCGCGTTCCTGTTCGTGCCGGAGTCGAAGGACCCCGAGGTCTCGCGGCTGGACCCGGTCGGCGCGGTCCTCTCGATCGGCGGCCTCGCCGCGCTGCTCTACGCGATCATCGAGGCGCCGAACGTCGGCTGGCTGGCGGGCCAGACGCTCGGCTGGGGCGCCGTCGCGGCCGTGCTGCTCGGCGCGTTCGCCGTCTGGGAGCTGCGCCGCGACCGGCCGATGCTCGACCTGCGGCTGTTCCGCAACCCGCGCTTCTCGGCGGCCAGCATCGCCATTACCCTTGTCTTCTTCGCCATGTTCGGCACGCTCTTCTTCCTGACCCAGTACCTCCAGTTCGTCCTCGGCTACTCGACGCTGGAGACCGGCGTCCGCGTCACGCCGGTCGTGCTCGGCATCGGCAGTGGCGTCGGCATCGGGACCCGCCTGGCGGCGAAGATCGGCACGAAGATCGTCGTTGCCGTTGCGCTCGGGATCGTCGCCCTCGGGCTGCTGAACCTCTCGACCGTCAGCGACGGCAGCGGCTACCAGACGGTCTTGATCTCGCTGCTGATCCTCGGCTTCGGGATGGGCGGCGCGATGTCTCCGGCGACCGACTCGATCATGGGCGCGGTGCCGGAGGCGAACGCCGGGGTCGGATCGGCGGTCAACGACACGACCCGCCAGGTCGGCGGGGCGCTCGGCGTCGCCATTCTCGGCAGCCTGTTGGCCACCTCCTACTCGAACGCGATCGATCCGGTCGCGCGCGCCTTGCCGCCGGAGGCCGCCCATGCCGTCAGCGACTCGGTCGGGGTTGCGCTGGGCGTCGCGGCGCAAATCGGCGGGCCGGAGGGCCAGGCGCTGGCCGCCGCCGCGCGGTCGGCCTTCGTCGATGCGATGGGCACGACGGCGCTGGTCGCCTCGGGTTTCGCCGTGGCCGGCGCGCTGGTCGCGCTCCTCTTCCTGCCGGCCCACGAGCAGCCGCGCGAGCAGGTCGAGACATCCCGCGCCGAGCCGGCACGGCCGGCCGGGGAGGTGACAGGCGGGTGCCCGACGCGACGACGCGCCAGTCTCGCCGCCCGGGCCGGCCGCGCAGCGCGCAGGCCGGTCGGGCGATCCTCGCCGCCGCGCTCCTCTCGCTCGTCGAGGACGGCTATGAGGGCATGTCGATCGAGGGGGTCGCCGCGCGGGCAGGGGTCGGCAAGGCGACGATCTACCGGCGCTGGCCCGGCAAGGAGGATCTGGTCGGCGCGGCGCTCCTCTCGCTCAACCAGGATGTCCGCGTGCCTGACACCGGCTCGGTCCGTGACGACCTGAACGCGCTGGTCGGCGAATTCCGCCGCCACACGCTCGAGTCGCCGATCGGTCCGGTCATCGGCCGGCTGGTCAGCGCGACGATCAGCAGCCCCGGCCTGCAGGCGATCTTTCAGGGCACGATCTTTCGCGAGCGTCGCCAGGCCGCCTGGACCATCATCCAGCGCGGCATCGAGCGTGGCGAGGTGCGCCGGGGTATCGATGTCGATCTGGCGATCGACCTGCTCGCCGGCCCGGTCATCACTCGCATTCTCTTCAACGGCGCCGCCGCGCTCTCCGCGCCCGGATTCCCCGAGGGGCTGATCGACCTGATGCTCGAGGGCATCGCTGCCAACGGCGCTACGGCGCCAGCCGCAGGTGCACGACGTAGGGAAGATGGTCGGACGTCCAGCGCTGGATGATCGACGGCTGGACGACCTGGACGCCGCTCGTCACCATGACGTAGTCGATCCGCCGCTCGTCCTGGGTCGTCGTCGCCCCTGGCCCGAGCCCCTCCCCGCTGTCGCGCCAGCCGTTAGACGTCAGCTCCCGCATCACGTCCGAGCCGGGGTCGGTGTTGAAGTCACCGGCCAGCACGGCCGGTGTCCGCCCGGCCCAGACCTCGATGAGCTGCCGGACCTGCTCGTAGCGCACGGCATCCTCGCGCTTGATGTTGTCGAAATGCGTCCCGAACACCCAGAGCGGCCCGGCCTCGGTCTCGAGCTGGACGACGGCGACCGCTCGCTTGAGGTTGGCCACCGAGCTGAAGCGGTGGCGCTCGACGTTGGACATCGGCGCGCGGGAGAGGATCGCGTTGCCCCAGAGGCCGTCCCCTGCGCCGGAGGCGAAGACGTAGGGCAGGCCGAGCCGCTGGCTGAACCAGAGCACCTCGTCAACCCCGCCCGAGACCAGCCAGCCGCGCCCGATCTCCTGCAGGACGAGCACGTCCGGATGGACGCTCTCGATCGTGCGTGCTTGCGCCTCGAGGTCGAAGTGATTGTCGGCCGAGAAGCCGTTCTGGATGTTGTAGGTCATCACCGTCGGCTCGGCCGGGATCGGCGCTCCGGCGGCCGGCTCGGCGCGGTCGATCCACTGCCAGCCGGCGACGAGCGCCAGGAGCGTGACGACCGCCAGCCCGACCGGCGCGATCGCGGGCGCCGCGTCTCTCACCGGCAGGCCGGCCCGCGCGGCAAGGTAGCCGAGCGCCAGCACGCCCCAGGCGACCGCGATGAAGAGCGGCGCTCCCGTCCCGGCGTAGAAGAGGAAGAGCAGGACCACCTGTAGCAGCATCCCGCCGGTCAGCGCCGCGGTGATCGCCAGGAGCGAGGTCGTCCGGTCGTCGCGCCCGGCGGTAGCGCCGGCAGTCATCACGACCGAGCCGGCCACGGCGAGCACGAGTCCCACCCCGGAGCCGGTCGATGCCTGCCAGAAGAACCAGGCCCCGCCGCTTCCGACCACGACGACCGCGGCCGGAAGCGCCAGCCCGGCAGCTCGGCCGTCCAGTCGCAGCCGCAGCGTCACCGCTAGCCCGAGCGCGACCCCGAGCGCTAGCAGCAGCGCCGCCGGGGCGAAGTCGTGATCGAGCCGCGCCTGGGCCAGCCCCAGGTTGCCGGTCATCATGAACGCCAGCGCCAGCCCTGGCCCGACCGCCAGCAGCGGCAGCGCCGACCCGGATGGGGCGTCGAGTGTTGGCCCCTCGACGGCCGTCAGCGCGGCAGCGACGGCCAGCCCGAGCAGCGCCAGCGTCGTCGCGTGCGCGGCAAGGCCCGGCATCCATGGCAGGTCTACCGTCCGCGCCGCGATCCGGATCGCCAGGTCGAGCGCCAGCCCGAGCGCCAGCCCGACCGAGGCGGCCTGCCGGTGCGTCGCCAGGAGCGCGATCGCCAGCCAACCCCAGGCCGCGATCGCCACCGCGCCGAGCGCGAGCCGCGCCTCCGGCATGTCCCAGAGCTGCATCATGAGCCGGG
>DAOKZM010000031.1:13482-14468 GCA_035325665.1 Thermomicrobiales bacterium
AACGAGCACCGCCACGCGCCGGCCGGCGAGGTGGGCCAGCAGCCCGCCGAGCGCGATCGCGAGGAACGTCCCCCCGGCGATCCCGCCGATCGTCACGCGCTGGCTCTGGTCGATGATGAAGATCAGGTAGGCGACGAAGACGCGCGTCGCCTGGAGCATGAGGACCGCGGCGAACGTCGCCAGCGCCATTGCCGCGAGCGACGCGGCGTGCTCTCGCTCGTAGGGCGCGGCGAGCGCGAGCGACGTGCGACGAGAGTAGGTTGCCGTCCTGGTCATCACTGACTCCCTCGGCGTCCAGACGCCTATGCGGCGTCCGAATTGGCGCCGTAGAGCCGCTGGAACTCGTGTCGCGCGCGGAAGAGCCCGGATTTCACCGCCGATCTCGAGACGCCTATCCGCTCGCCGATCTCGGCGCAGGACAGCTCGTCGCGCTCGCGAAGCAGCAGCAACGCTCGCGACCGATCGTGCATCCGGTCGAGGACGCGGCCGACCTCGGCCCGAACTTCATCGCGCATGAGCCATTCCTCCGGGTCGCCGGCCGGATCACGGTCGGGGATGGCCGCGGCGGCCGACTGGGGCGAGCGTTGCGCGGCGGCACGGGCGCGCTGGCGCAGCAGGTCATAGCAGGCGTTGGAGACGATGCGATACAGCCAGGCGCGGACGTTCATCTTCCCTGTTGTCCCGGGGAGTGCCGCGAAGGCGCGGACGAACGTCTCCTGGGTCATATCGTCGGCGTCGTCGGTGTTGCCGGTCAGATGCAGCGCGTGCCAGTAGAGCTCGCGCGCGTAGTGCTCGTAGATCGCTACGAACGCGGCGCGGTCGCCGTCGCGAGCGCGGGCGACGAGTACGTCAATGGAGTCGACCGGAGTGCTCGGTGGATCTGGTGCTGACATCACGGCAGCGGATGCCACGGCGACCTCCAGTTCTCTCGGCGGGCTGCCTAGCGGGACGACCCGGGACGCGACACCCCGGGACGAGACGGCGAA
>DAOKZM010000032.1:0-2977 GCA_035325665.1 Thermomicrobiales bacterium
CGCACTCGGCGGCGAGGAAGCGACGGTCGTCGTCGTCTCCGACCACGGCTTCGGCCCCTCGTCCCACGTCTTCTACCTGAATGTCTGGCTAGAGCAGCAGGGCTTCCTCGCCTGGAAGGATTCACCGGTCGAGGAGACTGAAGAGGAGGCGCCGCGCATCGGGTTCGCGCAGATGACCCGCCACGTCTACGAGCTCGACTGGGATCGGACCGTCGCCTACGCCGCGACCCCGACTAGCATGGGGATCAACATCGTCGACCGTGCCCCTGGCGCGGCGGCCAGCATTACCGGCGAGCGGCATCGACAGATCACCGAGAATCTCGTCACGGCGCTTCGAACCCTGCGTCATCCCACCACCGGCCGGCCGCTGGTCACCGAGGTGCACGAGCGGACCGATACGTTCGCCGGACCGTATGAGCAGCTCGCGCCAGACCTGACGTTGACGCTCGATGCCGGCGTGGCAATCTCGATCCTGCGCTCGGACACGCTGTTCCGCGAGCGCGAGATAGCTCTCGGCAACCATCGCTGGGACGGCATCTTCATCGCCAGCGGGCCTGGCATCCGCACCGGCGAGCGTATCGACGAGGTGTCGCTGCTCGATATCGCGCCGCTGGTTCTCTACAGCCAGGACCTGCCCATCCCGACCGACGTCGCCGGCCAGATACCGGAGCAGGCGCTGCGGCCGGATCAGCTCGAGCGACGGAAACCCAGATGGATCGAGCCACGCCCGCTCGACGACCATGTCGAGCAGGAGATGGCCGGCGTCGCCCTCGACAGCGATGCGGAGGCGACGATCATGAGCCGCCTTCGCGCGCTCGGCTACGTCGAGTAGGCGGAGGAAGAGGGACAGAGATGCCGAAGGTCGTCGTGCGGAGCGGGTTGAAACTCCACTACCAACAGGTCGGCGAGGGGCCGGACGTCGTCATGATCCACGGCCTGACCGGCAACCTGGCGGTCTGGCACCTGAAGATCATCCCGCTGCTGTGGGATCGGTACAGGATCACGACCTATGACCTGCGCGGGCATGGCTATAGCGAGATCACGCCGACCGGCTACACCGCCGATGACATGGCGGCCGATCTTCGCGACCTGCTGGACGCGCTGGAGATCGATCGCCCCGCGCTCGTCGGGCATAGCTACGGCGCGGACATCTCGCTCTACTTCGCCCACCACTACCCGGACAGGGTCAGCCGGGTCGTCGCGATCGAGGCTGCGCTTCCGGCGATGATCTACGACCGCGAGCGTGACGACTGGGCGGGTTGGGACTACTGGACCGACGTGCTGGCGCGCTCGGGCCACACGGTGCCGCCCGAGCGGCGGACCGACGTCGAGTATCTGTTCCGGCTGAGCCTCGAGGTGCCGAAGAAGTGGGGGCCGCTGAACGGGCTGCCGCGCAACCCCAAGCCGTTCCTCCGGCTGCTGGAGGAGACGTCGATGGCCGAGGAGACCCAGCTCATCGGCGGTCTGCCGCTGGATGAGATCGGGAAGATTCAGACGCCGGTGGTCCAGATCTACAGCGATCGGTCGGCGTTCCTCGGCACGTACGACTACCTACGCGAGCACCTGCCGAACGTCCGCTCCATCCTGCTGCCGCGCTCCGAATGGGGTCACTTCGGGCCACTGGAGCAGCCGGAGCTGGTCGCCGAGCAGATCCTCGACGCGCTGTCGTCGGACCCATTATCTGATGTCGTGCCGTCAATAAGAGAGGGTTGATCAATGAGCAGTGTTGGCAAACCGTCGGACACGATCCTCGTCACCGGTAGCTCGACCGGGCTCGGGCTCGAGACGGCCCTCTATCTCGCTGAGCAGGGCTTCAAGGTCTACGCGACCGTCCGTGACATCGCCGCCGAGCCGAAGGTGCGCGAGGCCGCCGCGAAGCGTGGCGTCGAGCTCGCCGTGCTGGAGCTGGACATCACCCGACAGGAGAGCATCGACACAGCGGTTGAGCGGATCATCGGTGAGGCCGGTTCGATCTACGGCCTGGTCAACAACGGTGGGATCGGCCTGCGCGGCTGTCTCGAGGACCTGTCCGACGAGGAGATCCGGCGCGTCTTCGAGGCGAACGTCTTCGGCACGATCGCCGTTACGAAGGCGGTCCTGCCGCATATGCGCGCTGCCGGGCGCGGGCGGGTGATCACGATCTCGTCCGTCGGCGGCCGCATCTCGTCGTTCGGCGTGTCGATGTACTGCGCCAGCAAGTTCGCGCTGGAGGGATTCGGCGAGGCGCTCGCGCTCGAGATCGCGCCGTTCGGCCTGCAGTCGATCCTCGTCGAGCCGGGGATCATCGACACGACGCGCTGGACGACCCACCGTGGGCTCGCCGCCGGAGCGCTCGACCCCAGCAGCCCGTACTACCGGATGTTCCAGGTGAGCGAGGTCATGTCGGACGATATCGTCGCGCGGTCGCGGACGAAGCCCCTGCATGTCGCGAAGACGATCCACACCGCGCTGACCGCCGAGAAGCCGAAAATGCGTTACATCGTCGGCCGGCCGGCGTCCGCCGTCGTCAAGCTGCGCCGGCTGCTGCCGGAGCCGTTCTTCGAGCGCGTCTACTTCGGCGGGATGCTGAAGCGTCTGGAGAAGGATACCGCTGAGGCCGAGGGCCGGTCGGTGGCGAGCGTCGGGCGGTGATCGTGGGTCGGGCCACTATGCCGAAATGTCACAGTGGACGGGGGAGGAGTGATGTCGAGATTCTTGCTGGCCTGCTGGCCGTTTGCCGGACACATCAGCCCGTTCATGAGCCTGGCGCTGGCCCTCGAAGAGGGCGGCCACGATGTCGCGTTCTATACCGGAGAGTCGGCCCGCGAGACGGTCGAGAGCGCCGGATTCACCGTCTTTCCCTTCGAGCGCCTGTCCGAGGAGCAGGCGGTCAAGAGCATGGTGTCGATGGACACTGCGGCCCCGTCCGGCCGACCCGAGGCCGGCAACGTGCTGCAGATCTTCCGCCACTGCCTCGTCGAGACCATCCCCGGACAGG
>DAOKZM010000032.1:2987-14132 GCA_035325665.1 Thermomicrobiales bacterium
AGCCGATCGTCGCCGATTGGCGGCCCGACGTCATTGTCACCGAGACGGCGATGTGGGGACCAATCCTCGTGCTGTCCGAGGCCGGCCAAACCCCGGTCGCGATCCTCTCGACGCTCCTGGGCTGCCTCGTGCCCGGCGCCGATGCGCCTCCGGCCGGGCTCGGACTCGCGCCGCCTCGCTCGTTCGGCGCTCGTCTCCTCGCGCGGTCGATCAACAGCGCGACCGAGCTCGCCGGCCGGCGCCTGCGCGGGCGGGTGAACGAGATCCGCGCGGCCTATGGGCTGCCTCCGCTGACCATGTCGATCAACCGCTACACCGGGACGCTGCCGCTATACATGATCGGGAGCCTGCCCGAGCTTGACTACGGCCGGCAGGACCTCCCGGCGAGCGTGCAGTATCTCGGCCCGATGACTTGGCATCCGCCCTCGACCGGGAGCGATCCGGATTGGCTGGCGGCGCTCCCGACCGACCGTCCCTGGGTGCACGTGACCGAGAGCACGCTGAGCTTCGGCGACCCGTTCGTCCTCCGCGCTGGAGCGCAGGGGCTTGCTGGCCTGCCGATGGAGGTCATCCTGACGAGCGGGCGGCAGCGGTCGATCGCCGACCTCGATCTCGGCGAGCTCGCGCCGAACGTCCACGCGGCCGACTGGATCAACCATGACACCCTGATGCCGCGCTGCGCCGTCATGGTGACGACCGGAGGGGCCGGCACGATGATGAGCGCGCTGAGAGCCGGCGTCCCGCTGGTGATCGTGCCGACGACGTGGGACAAGCCGGACAATGCCCGGCGCGTCGTCGAGGCCGGCGTCGGGGTGCGTCTGCCCGCTAAGCGCTGCACGCCGGCCGGCTTGCGCGCGGCGGTCGGTGAGGTACTGAGTAAGCCGCGCTATCGCGACAACGCGTTGCGCCTCGCGGAGAAGCTGAACGCCGCGCCGGGTCCCGCCCGCGCGGTGGAGCTCCTGGAGGAGCTGGTTCCTGAGACGGTTGCCGCTCGTGGCTAGTTGTCAGCGACGCGGGCGGGCACGCTGATGGTCGGCACACGCACGCGACCGGCCGAGGCGTCCGACACTCCACCGGCCGTCGACGCTCTAGCACCCGTTTCCGCGCCGGCCGGTGGCGACCGTCCGCGGCTGCTGTCCTACGTCGGACGTTGGGGGCGCGCCCGGCGCTGGGTCGTCGGCGTCGAGCCGGACTCGCGGCATATCTCCGCTGCCGGCCGGTCGTTTCCCTGCCGCGGGCTGCTCGCGCCGCTCGACCCGATGAATGTGTACCCAAGGCTTCAGCGACGGTTTCCCTCGTGGCTGCCGCTCGAGTCGGCCGAGGAGTCGAGAACCGGGGTCCATTGCCACTTCAGCGTCGACGAGGTCACGTGTCTACTGGGACCTGGCTTCGCCATGGACCGCACGGCGCGTAGCGGAGTCGGCGTCTCGGAGATACTGTGCCTGGCGATGTTGGTGGTCGCAAAGGGGCTGTTACGTCGCGATCGCCTGCTGAAGGTCTTGCTTCCGGCGCACATGATCGTGTATATCGTCGATGACCTCATACCGCTTGGCCGGTTCAGATACCACCTGATGCTGCGAGCGCGGGTGCTTGGCCCCGCGCCGTTGGGTGGGACCTTGACTCGTCTGGACCCGCCGCTGAGCGACGCAGGGTTGGAGCCGTCATGAGCATCAGAGTACTGCTAACCTGCTGGCCCTTTCCTGGTCATGTTTTTCCGCACATGAGCATCGCCATCGCGCTGCGTGAGCGCGGCTGTGAGGTGGCGTTCTACACGGCCGAGCCGTTGCGCCAGACCATCGAGGCCGAGGGCTTTACCTTCTTCCCCTTCCAGGCGGTTCGGCCCGAGCGGTGGGAGCGCATCCACCGGCTCGAGGAGCGCACGGGCGGTCGGAGACAGTCGCTGCGAGTTGGTCATCAGGCGTTTCGCGACTGGCTGGTCGAATCGATCCCCGAACAGGTGTCCGATCTCCAGAGGATCATCGATGAATGGCAGCCGGACGTCCTGCACACCGAGCTCTCGATGTGGGGTCCTATCCTCATCCTCTGGGAAGCCGTCCCAATCCCGGTCGGCCTGATCTCGTTCATGGGGCCGATGATCCCCGGACCCGATGCGCCGGCCTGGGGACTGGGGATGGCCCCGCCGCGGTCGACGATATCGCGGCTGCTCGTCAGGATGCTCAACCGGTCGACCGACATCGTCGCCAGCGGCCTCCGGCGACGGGTTGATTTCTTCCGCTCGCAACACGGACTCCCTCCACTCGGCTGCTCGGTCAATGAGTTCACCGGACGGCTCCCGCTCTACGTCGTCGGGAATGTTCCCGAGCTGGACTACGACCGGCATGACCTGCCGCCCAGCGTTCATTACGTCGGGCCGTGTGTCTGGCACCCGCCTGGGCGCGCCGATGGCGATGGGTGGCTGGAGGAGATCCCGACCGATCAGCCGTGGGTCCACGTCACTGAGGGAACGTCGCACTATCAGGACCCGTTTGTCCTGAAGGCCGCGATCGAAGGTCTGGCTGACCGGCCGATGCAGGTCATCCTCACGGCCGGACGGGATCGCCAGATGCCTACGGACAGGCCGCTGGCGGCGAACATCCACGTCGCAGAGTGGGTCAATCACGACACGCTGGCGCCACGTTGCTCGGTGCTGGTGACAACGGGCGGAAACGGGACGGTCATGGCCGCGATGAAGGCCGGGGTGCCGCTCGTCATCGTCCCGACGACGTGGGACAAGCCCGACAACGCGCGACGCGTTGTCGAGGCAGGCGCGGGAATTCGTCTCCTCCCGCGAAAGTGCAATCCTGCCGGGTTGCGCGAGGCGGTGGAGCAGGAGCTGGCAGACCCTCAATACCGCGACAACGCGGTGCGGATCGCGCAACGGCTTGCCGCGGCTCCCGGGCCGCCGCGAGCCGCGCAGCTCATCGAACGACTAGCGCCGTCACTACAGGTCGGATAGTGGGCCTCGATCGAGAGTCGGGGAATCGTGTGGGGGAGCGTATGAAGTTACGCAGGTCAAGGATCGCACGACGGCGGATCGTCGGGACGGTCGCCGTCCTGGCGGTGATGTCGATCGTACAGGTGTTCACGAGTATGGCGGCCGTCCCAGATGTGCCGCAGATCGCGAGCAATGGGTTCGGCGACCCGAGCAACTCGTACTCCTGGTCGATGGAGTGGTTCAAAGGCAAGCTGTACATCGGCACCGCCCGCAACCCGATGTGCGTCGAGAACGCGCTGGTGGACTTCTACTATCCGAACCTGGGGCTGTACGTGGAGAACCCGGCGCCCGACCTGCACTGTGCCGCGGATAAGTACGACCTCGATCTGCGCGCGGAGATTTGGCAGTACACGCCATCCACCCAGGCATGGAAGCGCGTCTACCAGTCCCCAACCGTCGACAACCCCCGCGCGCCCGGTAAGCAGATCGCCCACGATATCGGCTACCGCGGCATGGCGGTGATGAAGGACATCTGGGGTGTCGAGCGGCTCTTCGTCGGCGGGGTGACCGCGGCGGAGTACATTCCCGAGCTCAGCGCGACGGCGCCTCCGCGCATTCTGGTGACGACTGATGGCGAGACCTTTACGCCACTGAACGGCGCGCCAGGCCAGATCACGACCGAGTACGGCACATACAGCCCTATCGGCTATCGTGGGATGACCGTCATTCAGAACCGGCTCTTCGCGACGGCCAGCCAGAGCTACGTCGGTGACGGCGCCGTCCTCGAGATCGTCGACCCGACGAGCGACACGCCGGGCTACGTCCAGGTCAGCCCGACGAACGTCAACGTCTTCGAGCTTGAGTTGTTCAACGGAGATCTCTATCTCGGCACCGGCTCATCGGCCACCGGCTACGGCGTCTGGAGGGCGGACGTGGGGCCGTCGGGTTCCGCCTTCAACTTTGTGCCGGTTGTCACCGCTGGCGCCGGTCGCGGTCAGCAGATTACGTCCGTCGTCGCGATGCATGTCTTCCGCGACCGCCTGTACGTCGGTTCGAGCGGCTGGTACTCGACGGTGTTCCCCGGCTCGGAGCTGATCCGCATTGCCAAGGACGACTCTTGGCAACTCGTCGTCGGTAATGCCCGCCCAATGCCGAACGGTCAGTGGGTATTCCCGATCAGCGGCCTCCCCGATGGGTACGGCAATCCGTTCAACGCGCACTTCTGGCGCATCGCCGACCTTCAGGGCGCGATATTCCTCGGCACCAATGACTGGAGCTGGGCGCTCCGAAACGTGCCGTTCCTCAACGTGCTGATCTCCCCGCAGTTCGGGTTCGACATCTATACCAGTTGCGACGGGCAGTACTGGACGGTCGCGACCGCGAACGCGTTTGGCGACAAGTACAACTTCGGGGCGCGGACGATGCTCGGTGCCCCAGCTGGCGGATTCGTCGGCAGCGCCAACCACTCCGAGGGCACGGACGTCTGGCTGGCCAATGGATCCTCGTTCTGCCGCAACCCGTTCCCGTGGCGCCAACGAGTCGACTCGCGAGGCGGCAGCAGGGACGCCACGACGGATGGCACGGTGCAGGCGCCGACCCGCGTCCTCACCGAGATCCAGTCTGACGGCATCGGCGTCCCGTGGGATAGCGTCGTCGGGGCCGCTGAGTACCATGTGCTGCGCGCGGAGTACGAGTCCACCCCGGGCTTCAAGTTCGTCCGCACGCCGGCCCAGGATCGGGGTTACGTGCCGGAGTTCCCGCCCACGGTAGCGGAGTCCGCGGATGGCGCCGACTCGGTCCTCGTGCCCGGTAAGTACGTCGAAATCGGCACGACGGCGGATACCTTCTTCACCGACACCACGGCATCGCCGGATGCTCAGTACGTGTATCAGGTCGTGGCCGCTACCGCCGATGGCGTGGCGTCGGAGCCATCGAACACGTCGTCGTCCGAGGCGGCGGCGAAGGATGTCACGTTCAACGACGTGCGATCCGGCATCGCCGCCGCTGCCGGTCGGGGCGATCTCGTCTCGGGCGGCCAGCAGACGCTTATGGCGACGCTCAAGCGCGCCGAGTGGGCGGTGGCGAAGGGTTACTGCAACGTCGCTGCCAAGTCCCTGGACGACCTGGAGCGTCAGGTCTACCAGCCGACCGGCAACGGCGGCAGGGTGGCGAGCGAGACCACGCGCGAGGACCTCGGCGACCTGATCATGCGCCTGAGCCGCGGCGTCAATTACGGCGAGGATAGCTGTAGCTGACGTAACGCGTGGCCTCCGACGCCTCGACAACGCAGAACCCCGACGCATCGCGCCGGGGTCTCCGGGCGCGGGTCGTGCCTAACCTGACCGGTTCTGCCCCGATCCCTACCGATGGAGCGGCAACATGGGAATCCCCTTCACCGTCTCCGAGGAGATATTCGACTATGGGGACGTGCCGACGCAGCCGCAGACCGGCTGCGTCGAGATCCGCGTCACCGGCTCGATCGACGAGCAGCGGTTGCGAGACGCGCTGGCGGAGGCCATCACGCGCCACCCGATGGCGCGGGCGAAGAAGGTTTCCGGCCGGCGAGGCCTGAGGCCGCCGGAGTGGGAGCTGGTCGACGCCCCCGAGCTGGACCTGAGCGAGACCGTGAGCGTGCTGCCGGCGGGCGACGACGAGGCGATGCGGACAATCCGCTCGCGGTTCAGCAACGAGCGCGTCAGCCTGAGCGCGCCGCCGCCGCTGCGCCTGCTGCTCGTCCGCCGTGCGGCGGGCGACACCCTCATATTCAAGTGGCACCATGCGATGGCCGATGGGATCGGCGGCATCCGCTTCCTTCGCTCGCTCGTCCGCGCATATGACGGCACAGCGGACCCGATCCCCGACGTCGATCCGATCCAGGCGCGCGACACGGTCGTGACCGACGAACCACCCGAGCCTGTCGAAGGCGAGCGGCCAGCGCCGGTTACGCGCGTCCGGGAGATCCCGTCGCTGATCGCCCCGGAAAACCCGAGCGACGTCCCTGGCTACGGAATTCACCTGCTCGTGCTGGATGGCAGCGCGGTCGAGCTCAAGGATCTGCGCGCTCATCGACCGTCCGCCAGCGTCAACGACGTGCTGATCGGCGCGCTGCACCTGGCTATCGCCGACTGGAACAGGATGCACGGCGAGGATACGGGGCGCGTCATCGTGCTGATGCCAGTGAGTCTGCGGCCCGCCGCCTGGCTTCGCGAGGTCGTCGCCAACATCGTCGGGCACGGGGTTGTAACGACGACCGCCGAGCAACGCGCCGACCGCTTCGCGCTCATGGACGTCGTCGCCGGCCAGACACGCTACCTCCGAGCGCACAGCGCGGGCGCGCTGCTGCAGCGGCGACCATGGCTGCGCCGGGTCGCGCCGTTCCTGCTGGTTGTCCTCAGCCGGCCCTGGATCAGCCGCCGCCGGCAGGCGGCGGCGATGATGTCGAACGTCGGACGCGTCAGGACCTTCGGCGACATGGGCGACGCTGGCGCCGTGGTCGGGTTCGACGGCTCGATGCCGGCGCCGATGCCGCCGGGGGTGGCGATCGCCGCGGCCCGCTACAACGACACGTTCCGGATCGGGCTGCGCTACAACCGTCAGCTCTTCGACGACGCGGCGGCGGAGCGATTCCTGGATCTGTACGTCGACGAGATCACCTTTCTCTGCACCGGGGCTGCAATCGGCGGCGAGCGCGCCGCAGACACAGTTGCACAGTCGATGACAACCGCGCGCCTGAATGGCCGCTCGGAGGAGCGTTGACCGGCGCGGCTGGAGGACGAGGGGGCGGAGGATCGATGCGGGTTGGCGTCTTCGGGAATCGGGCCGGCCGGCCGGGCTGGCGCTACGATGGCCGCGTCGCGCTGGTGACTGGCGCATCGTCGGGCATCGGCGAGCAGTTCGCGCGCGAGCTGGCCAGCCGTGGGATGGCGCTAGTCCTGAGCGCGCTCCCCGTCGACGAGGAGCGGCTCCGCGCGATCGCCGCCGAGCTAGGCTCGCTGCACGGCGCGCGGGTCGAGGTCGTGCCGATCGACCTGGCCGAGCAAGGCGCGGCGAAGCTGCTTCAGGAGAGGGCCGACGCGCTCGGGATGGAGCCCGATCTCCTGGTAAACAACGCCGGCATGGGCATGCTCGGCGCCGTCGCTCAGCTCCCGATCGACCGCCAGCTCACGATGCTCCGGCTCAACGTCGAGGGGGTCGCCGCCCTGACCGGCCTGTATCTGCCGCGCATGACGGCCCGGCGCGACGGGGCGATCATCAACGTCGCGTCTACGGCCGCGTTCGACCCGCTGCCGTACATGGCGGGCTACGCCGCCTCCAAGGCGTTCGTGCTCCGGTTCAGCGAGGCGCTATGGGCGGAGGGGTCGCGGAGCGGCGTTCGCGTCGTCGCCGTCTGCCCGGGTCCGGTCGCCGACACGCACTTCGGCGCCGAGAACCCGGTCGTCTCCGAGGGAACTCAGCGCTTCCAGCCGTCGATACCGCGCGTCGAGGTTGTGAACGGCGCGCTTGATGCTCTCGACCGTAACCGGCCCGTCTCGGTCCATCGCGCCCGCGGCTTTCGCATCGTCTACCCGGTGACGCGATTCCTCGGCGCGGTCGTCCCGCGCCACTGGCACCTCAAGGTCGCCGAGCGTCTGGTGCGGTGGCACTTCCGGCTGGGCTAAGGCAGGCCAGACACGCAGCCGCGACGGCAACCCGCGAGGGCTTAAGGCTTCCGGATCGTCGATCTGCCCCTGTCGGGGTCCTATTGACATTTCCATGGCTCGCGTCTACATTGGGTTCATCTACAGGCAAATGTGTTGCGCGAGCGTGACCGGTGTTCTGTGCCGAAAGCGCCCACGTTGTACTTCGCGTTCTCTGTTGGTAGCTGGGTGGCGTCCACTGGTAGTACGGTGCGTGCTGTGTGGGCGCCTTAGTGGAACGGGTAGGGCCGGTGCACACAGCGATTCTCCGTCGCTTGGCCGTCGTCGTCGTGCTGCTCTCACTGACGTTAACGGCTGTGTCTCCCGTGGCCGCGGTCGCGACACCCTGTGCGGACCTGCGGATCATCGCGATGTCGATTGATCCGACGGTTCCAGTCCAGAATCAGACCGCGACGGTTCACATCACGATCCAGAACGTCGGGACCTGCGCCGCGCAGGCCTTCGTCGTGCAGTGGCAGTCGGACCAGTTCACGCTGCCTGGGCCGTCCGTCTCGATCGACAATCTGAACGCGAATGCGTCGGTGGTCGTCGATCTACAGTACGCGTTCCCGAACGCGGGCAACTTCATGACGATTGTCAACGTCGACACCGGCAACGCGGTGAACGAGACCAACGAGGTGAATAATCTCGAGATCCTCCCAGTCTCTATCGCGCAGGCGACCGTCGATCTCGTGATCACCGACGTCAAAGTCGAGACAACGGTAGCCAACCCCCTGAACGACCCGATCCCGGTCGCTGGGCGCGTTGCGAGGGCGACGATCACGATCGCCAACAACGGCAACAGCGCCTCCGGGCCGTTCCAGGTGCAGTGGACCCCCTGGCTGTTCGAGACGCCGTTGACGACGCAGGTCAACGGGCTCGGCGCTGGGGCGACCACGACCGTGACGTTCGACTACACCTACTGGTGGGCGGCGACGTTCGACGGTTGGGCGACGGTCGACTCGGGCGGCTGGGTCTTCGAGACGAACGCCAACGGCGACGCCGAGTTCAACAACACGTTCAACAAGTCGGTCGTCGTCGAGCCGGCGCTCCCTGACCTGATCGTGACTAACTTCACGATCAACCCGGCAGCTCCGGTGCCTGGCCAGATCGCCACCGCGACGGTGACGGTCCAGAACAAGGGCCACGCCAACGCTGGGCCGTTCCGGGTGCAGTGGCAGCCGTGGTGGCTCTCCACGCCGGTGTCGGTCCAGGTGAATAGCCTGGGCGAGGGCTTGTCGACGAACGTGACGTTCAACTACGTCTACTGGTTCCCGGGCAAGTTCGACGGCACGGTGACGGTAGACAGCACCAACTGGGTCTTCGAGATCCGGGAAGACAACAACACCAAGCCTGTCACGGTGACGGTCGGACCGAACCACATCGACCTCACCATCACGGACCTGACGATCGTCCCAGCCTCGCCGACGCAGGGTGAGCCAGCGACGATCAACCTGGGCAACACACCGGCCGGCAACTTCATGGTCGAGGTGAACCCGGACTCGCTGTTCCTGTTCACCCCAGGCCCGCAGACGATCTCCAAGCAGGTCACCGGGCTGGCAGCCGGCGCAACGACGACCGTGTCGTTCCCGTACACCTACCCGGTCCACGGCAACGTCCGCATCCTTGCGAACGTCGATGCGTTCAACAACATCGCCGAGAGCAATCAGTTCGGGCCTGCCGAGCACAACAACCTTAAGATCCTGAACGTGACCGTCCAGCCGGCGCCGATCGACCTGATCATCACCAGCTTCACGATCACTCCGGCGTCGCCGGTCCGTGGAATCGAGGCGACCGCGACGATCACGGTCAAGAACAACGGACCGTGGCCGGCCAACGACTTCGCCGTCCAGTGGCTACTCAACGAGGACGACGCGTTCGGCCCGCTCGAGTTCGTCAACGGCCTCAACCCGGGCGAGTCGCGGACAGTGACCCTCAAGGGCACCTACTTCGTGGCCGGCACGTTCACCAGCAAGGCCATCGTGGACGTGTTCGATATGGTCCTCGAGCCGGGCGCCGGTGAGCTGAACAATGAGCAGACCAAGACGGTCACCGTCGTGCCGCAACAGTCCACGGTGCGAGTGACGCTGAACTCGGTCAACGTGTCGCATGCGGGTGAGGACGGCATCGACGGTAACGCCGAGTGGGACCCGATGGTCTTCGCCGTCCTCGATTCTGACGCCAACTGCAGCTTTGCCGGCCAGTCGATTCCCGGCGTCGAGTGCCAGGTGTTCAGCGACGGCGCTGTTAATGACGGTGACACGCTCAACCTCAACCGCTCGATCGATGTCACGCTGGTCGAGTTCACTCCGCTGGTGTTCGCGTTCGGCGCGTACGAGGACGATGAGGTCATCGGCATCCCGCTGCCGGGCGAGATCATGGGCTTCGCCTTCAACATCACGTTCCCGCCGGACTACCTGACGCTTGGCTCGATCTCGATCCCGGGCGAGGGGGGCGAGTCCGGTTGCGGTAGTGATGGACAATGCTTCACCGCCAACTTCACCGTCACCGTGCTGAGCACGAACATGACGACGGCGATGGCGGCTGCGGCGACGAACACACTGCCGCTCGAGACCCAGATCGTCCTCGACAACTTCCGTAGTGTGGCGCAGTTGCCACCGCTGCAGTAACCGACAGTCACTAGCCCGGCGCGGGTCGAAGCCGTAACTGGCCGAGGCCCGCGCCGGACCCTTTCACCGCCAGCCGCGCGTGACATCCGACACGACGACGAAGCGGAGGACGACGATGACAAGACTTCAACAACGTGTGGAACACGAACCGGCAGATATCGGGGCGGCACGGCTGATCGCCTCGACGATCGAGCCGTTCATCGACGGGATCATGAAGGTCTGCCTCTTCTTCGCGCCGGACGGCCGCTACTTCCTCGAATACGAGTGCAGCGGCTGGTGGTGGCACCTGGAGCGCGAGCACGTCAGCGCCGACCAGGCAGCCCGCATCTTCGACGCGCTCGACCGCCGCGTCGTCAGCCGGGCAGAAGCGTTTCCGTAGACCGTCAGGTGGATGGGTAACGCCGCGCCGCGGGCCGCTCGGGTTCGTCGCGCGGCGTCGTCATGTCTCACGTCCGTTCGAAGTAGACGGCGCGCTCCCATTCGCTGACCTGCGTGTCGTAGCGCTGCAGCTCGTAGCGCTTGATCCGCAGCAGCTCCGGGCCGCAGACATCGCCGAGCGCCCGCATCACGACCGCGTCCGACTCGACGGCGTCGAGCGCCTCGTGGGCCGAGCGGGGCAGCAGCCCAATCCCGCGCTCGTTCAGCTCGCGCTGGCTGATGTGCCCGATGTCGCCGCTCACCGGCTTGCCGGGGTCCAGCTCGCGGTCCAACCCGTCGATCCCGGCCGCGACCAGCGCCGCGAGCAGCAGGTACGGGTTGGCGGTGTGGTCGCCGGCCCGGAACTCGATCCGGCACCGCGAGCTGCCCGGCACCCGCACTAGCGTTGCGCGGTTCTCGGTCCCGTAGGCGATATGTGCCGGCGCCCATGATCCCGGCAGCAGCCGCTTGTACGAGTTGACCGTCG
>DAOKZM010000033.1:0-10357 GCA_035325665.1 Thermomicrobiales bacterium
GGCGCCCGGACCGTGGGCGATGACCGGCACATTGACGCGCTCGCCCCAGACCTTGAGCTGGTCGATGGCGGCGGCGCGGAACGTGTCGGCGGCGACGAGCATGACGTTGCGGCCGCGCGCCTTGTGGAAGTTGGCTAGCTTGGCGATCGTCGTCGTCTTGCCGGTGCCGTTGACGCCGACGACGAGGATGACGAACGGCACGCCGCGCTGGAAGATCTTGACCTTGCGGTTCTTCGTCGCGTTCTCCAGTAGCTTGACCATCTCGTCGCGCGGGTAGGTGCGGGCGACGGCCGGGTTGGTGATGCGCTCGCGACGGATGTCCTCGCGCAGCGCCTCGACCAGCTTGAGCGTGGTATCGACGCCGAGGTCGGCCTGGATCAGCAACGCTTCGAGATCCTCGAACAGCTCCTCGTCGATGTCGCTGCGGTCGAACAACGCGGTGATGTCGGCGAAGATGCCGCGCCGCGTCTTCTTCAGCCCCTCTTCGAGCTCGGGCTGGGCCTCGGTCCGGCGTTTGAACAGGCGGTTGAGAATCACGGATGCTCCTTGGTCGCAGTGTCGCGGGCATGGGCGCGGTGAACGAAACGCCGCGCCAATGGGGCGCGGCGCACCGGTCAAGTATACGCGGTTGCGCCGGCCTGGCAGGCTACTATCAGGGTAACGACGGAGGCGCGGCGATGATCTGCCCGCTCGGGCGGCGAAAGCGCAAGATCCGCGACGCGCGGCGCGAGTATCGCGAGGCGGCCCAGCAGCTTCGGGAGGCGTCGCGGCGCCGGAACCTCTTCGGCCGCCGCAGCCGGGCGGTCCGGCGCGCCAGCCGGCGCTACGAGGAGGCGCAGGCGCGGCTGCGCAAGCTCGGGGTGATCGAGGAGCGCGGAGTCTACCCGCGCAACTGGGACTCGCTCCGGCGCAGCGTCTACGCGCGCGACCGTCACCGCTGCACACTCTGCGGCCGCAAAGGTGGACGCCGTCTGGCGCTCCACGCCCACCATATCGTCCCGCTCTCGCGGGGCGGGACGAACACGCTCGACAACCTGGCGACCCTCTGCGGCGACTGCCACCGCGAGGTTCACGCTCGTCGCTAGGGCTGCTCGATCATCTCGCCCGGGTCGCTCATCTGCCGCTCGGCGAGCGTTGCCCACTCGGAGCCTGTCTCATCGGCGCCATCAATGACGCGCCGAAACCAGGTGTGGGCCGTGTCCTCGTCGCCGATCCGGCGGTAGAGCTCGCCGACGAGATAGATGTACATCTCGCGCTCGTCCTCAGCGGTGGCGTCGTCGGCGAGCGCGCGCTCGAACTCGGCGGCGGCGCGGAGCCGGTACTGGCGCTCGCGGTCATCGAGGTTGCCGGTCGTCGGCGACCCGGTGTCGCCGATCGCGCCGCCCTCAAGTGGTAGGTGCTCGTTGCCGAGGGTGTGTCGGAGCGGGCTGGGGGCGCCTGCCGCGCGCGCGGCGTTCTCCATGGCGAGCATGTCCTGGCAGCACCAGGCGGCATTGAGGTTGAACCAGCCCAGGTCCTGTGCCGGCTCGCCGCTCCACTCCGCCACCCATGACGCCAGCTCCCACTTGCGCGCCGCATCGACCTCGCGGTCCTGGACGAGCGGGGTGATCGACTCGCGGACGCGCGCGACGACAGCCGCGTCGATGGTGACGCGCTCGTCGGCGTCCTCACCGCCGGAGAACCCGTCCTCGAAGCTGCTGTAGCCGCAGGAGGGGCAGGTGTGGATGAGGAACTCCTGCGGCTGGAACCCGGCGGCCAGCGACCGTAGGTCGGTCGTCCGCATCCCGATCGTGTTCGTGCTGGTCAGCAGTTGCGTCTCGAACGCGGTGTCGCAGACGGGACAGGTGAGCGTGACCGGCATGATCGTCGTCATCGTCATCGTCCTCTCAGTTCGCGGGCGCCTCCCCAAGCGGGCGTGTGGGAGCGCCGGAAATGCCGGCGTCGCCCGGCCGAAGTGTATCGCCGGGCCGGCGGCAGCGGACGGCCATCCTGCACTTCCGAACAGCCCCGGGCCTGACCTGTCGCGTCGCGCAGCGCTGTCCCGTCGTATCGCGACAGGACGATGCGGTAGGAGCTAGTCTCACAAACGTGCCCACGACGTGGTGGGCGAGGTTCCCGAATCGATGTGGAAGGGACGACGGATGGTCATTAGCGAGCGACGACGCTCGACGGAGGTCGTTGGCGACCTCAGCCTGCGAACGCTGAAGTCCAGGATCCGTGGCAATGTCATTCTCTCGGACGACCCGCGCTACGAAGCCGAACGCGAAGTGTTCAACGCGGCGATCGACCGTTACCCCGCAATCTTCGTCCAGGTCGCCGACGCGACCGACGTGGCCACCGCGCTGAGCTTCGCGCGGATGCACGACATGCCGGTCGCCGCGCGCGGCGGCGGACACTCGACCCCCGGCTACGGCCTGGTGGACGAGGGCATGGTCATCGACCTGTCGCTGCGTAAGGACGTCGAGGTGGATGTCGAGCGGCGGATCGCGCGGGCCGGCAGCGGTCTGCGGGCCGGCGAGTACGTCGCGGCGACCGAGGCATACGGCCTCGTCTCGCCGGTCGGTGACGCGGCCCACACGGGCCTGGCCGGCCTGACCCTCGGCGGCGGCTACGGCTGGCTGACCGGCAAGTACGGCATGGTCATCGACAGCCTGGTCGCGGCCGAGATCGTCACCGCCGACGGCCAGATCCTCCGCGTCAGCGAGGAGGAGCACGCCGACTTGTTCTGGGCGATCCGCGGCGGCAGCGGCAACTTCGGCGTCGTCACCACCTTTGAGTTCAAGCTCCAACCCCTGACCCAGGTGCTCGGCGGGATGCTCATCTTCCCGTTCGTCCGCGCCCGCGAGGTCCTCGGCGTCTACCGCGACGTGACCGCCTCCGCGCCGGACGAGCTGACGACCTACGCCGCCATGGCGACCATGCCGGACGGGACGTCGGTCGCGGCGATCATGCTCTGCTACGCGGGCGATATCGCCGAGGGCGAGCAAGCGATCGCGCCGTTCCGCGCGCTCGGGCCGGTCGCCGACATGGTCCAGCCGATGCCGTACTCCGGCATGACGGCGCTGACCGAGCCGATGGCCCCGATGGGCTTCGCCCACGACGATGTCTGGACAAACGTCCGCGAGCTGAGCGACGCGACGCTCGACATGCTGGTCGAGCTGGCCGCCCCGGGCCGCTCGCACGGCAGCGTGATGATCATTAAGCAGCTCAACGGCGCCGCCGGTCGCGTTGCCCCGGAGGCGACCGCCTTCCCGCACCGCCAGCTCCCGTATAGCGTCCTGCCGGTGGCGGCGTGGCCGCCGCACGTCGACGGCTCGCCGCTGGTGGCATGGGTGAAGGAGGTCGAGCAGGCGCTCGCGCCGATCACCGGCGGTGTCTACGCCAACGGCGCCAACGGCCATCCATCGGACCTCGTCTACGGCGTGAACTACGAGCGGCTCACCCAGATCAAGACGGCCTACGACCCGGACAATCTGTTCCGGTCCAACGAGAATATCGAGCCGGCACGCTAGCCGGCCAGCCATCCCCTGCCACCGCCGGCCGGGCGGTCGGTGGTGGCAGGCTCGTCGAGGGAGACCACGATGGACCAGATCCGCACCGACACCTATGACCGGCTCCAACTTGGTCTGATCACGCTGGAGGACGTTGTCACGATCATGCGCGGCGACATCCTGCACCTGACCGAGGCGGACCTCGCCGCGATCCTCTGCAATATCATGGCAGACGGCCCGCACCCGGTCGCCCGTGTCGTCGAGCCCGTCATCCGCCAGGAGCTCGTCAGGCGACGCTCGTCGATGATCCCGACGGCGGCGACACTGCCCTAGCCGCCCGGACACAAGGCCGTCGGCGACCTGGGATACCGGTCGAGGCTCATCACACTACGACGTTCGACACCGCAACGATTCGCTTTCCAGTTCGCCGCCGGCCGCCGCAACGGCGCGGCCGGCCCTTCGAAAGGACCGTGTAATGCGTCTTGGAATCGTCTTGCCACCGTCCGGCCCGCTGGGTCGAGCCGACGCAGTGGCGGAGATCGCCCGTCGGGCCGAGCAGATCGGATACGACAGCATCTGGATTGCTTGGCGCGAGCGACCCCTGCTCGCGCCTGAGGCCCAGCCCGGGCAGATGCCTGACCCGCTGGCGGTCGCAGCCGCCAATACCGAGCAGATCGGGCTTGGCGTCACCCTGGCCAACGTCCCGTTCGCCAGCCCGATCGCGCTCGTCGAGCGCCTCGGCCGGATCGAGCGACAATCCCCGGGCCGGCTGACCGTCGGGCTGGGCGGCGGGTCGACGACGGGGGAGCTGGCTGCGGTGCTCGGCGCGCTGTCGGGGTCGACGCCCGCGTCCGAGTTCGTCGCGGCGTTCGAGGCGCTCTGGACCTGTAGCCCGGACGGCTTCCGGGGCGAGTACTTCGTCGTCTCCGGGCGCCAGGCGCCTTGCCCGAAGGCGGGTGGGCGCCTGCCGATGGCACTGTCGATGTTCAGCCCCGCTGCCGTACAGCCGGCGCGGGCGCTGCTCGACGGCGCTGATGGGCTCGCCGTCTCTCCGGCGGACGCTGGACAAGGACTCGCGCTGCTGCGTGACGCCGTTGCGGCGACTGGGCCGTCAGGTTCGATCATGGCCCGCGTCGAAGTCGCCAATCACGCTAGTACGGCCGGCGGTCGCCGCGCGTTGCTGAGCGGACCGGATGGGCAGGTCGCCGAGGATCTCGTGGCGATCCGCGACGCGGGCGTCGGCCACCTAGCGATCGACGTGACCGGCGGCGAGCCAGACATCGCGCTCGGCGCGATGATCGAGCGGATGGCGCGGTTCCGCGAGATTGCCGGGTTCGCCATCGAGCGGCGATTGGAGGCGCTCGCCGCCTGATTCCAACCACGATGACACAACCAGCACACCCACCGACGGCCGGCGTCGCCAGATGCCGGCCGTCGGCTATACTGCGCCCATCTTGTGCATCTGAACGAGGGGTACGGGCGCGGTGGCGGAGAATCCTGCGCGCGGGTGGCTGGCGATGAAGGAGCTCCCGGAGGAGGAGCGCCCGCGCGAGAAGCTGCGGCTGCGCGGGCCGGGCGCGCTCTCGAACGCCGAGCTGGTGGCGATCCTGCTCAACACCGGCACGAAGGACGAGCCGGTGACAGCGCTGGCCCAGCGGATCATCGCCGAGAGCGGCAGCCTGCGCGGGCTGATGCGCCGCGACCTCGACTCGCTGTTGCGCGTAAAGGGGCTTGGGCCGGCCAAGGCGATCAAGCTGCTGGCCACGATCGAGCTGGGCAAGCGCATCGCGCAGATCACCCCCGAGGAGCGCCCGCAGGTGCGCGGGCCGGAAGATCTGGCGATCCTGTTCCAGCCGGCGATGACCGCGCTGGAGCACGAGGAGCTACGGGTCGCCGTCCTCGACACCAAGCACCGGGTCGAGCGGGTCGTCACCATCTATCAGGGCAGCGTCAATTCCGCCCAGGTGCGGGTGGCCGAGGTGTTTAGGGAAGCCATTCGCGCCAACTGCCCGGCGATCGCGATCGCCCACAACCACCCCAGCGGCGACCCGACCCCGTCCTCGGCCGATATCACCCTGACTGCCGAGCTGACCCGCGCCGCGGCGCTGCTCGACATCGACCTGATCGACCACCTCATCGTCGGTGACGGCCGTTGGGTCTCCCTGCGCCGGCTGGGGCTGGGGTTCGCGGTGGGACGCTAGCCGCGGAGCCCGCGGGAACCGGTTGCGTAATCGCCCCGTCTCGGAGATGATGGACGCGGGAACCAGGGACAAATTCGGCCCAGTTCGGGCAGACAATGTGGAAAGGAAGGCAGCGATGAGCGATTCCGACCGGTGGTGGGTGATCGCCCTGCTCGTCGTCTTCATGGTCGGCGGGCTGCTGTGGCTGCTGCTGGCCCACATGCGCCGGCCCGCGCCGGCCACGACCGCGACGGCGCCGGACTGGCACGAGGCGGCCGCCGACGGGCTGGGTGTCGGCCCCCAGACCGGCCCGGCGCGGGCGGTGTCGACGGCTGACGTGACGATGTCGCGCGGCCCGTACCCGGCCGAGGCGATCGCTGCGACGACCGACGACGCGCCGGACACGGTCGCTGTGACTCCGGCCGGTGACGTGGGTGCGATCGAGCAGACTGAGATGGACGCAACGTTGGCTGCCGGCGGCGACCTGGCGGCCGACGCCAACGCCGCGCCGGCCGGCGGATCGACGCTGGAGGGGCTTGGCCCGGACGCGGGATCGGCTACCGTCGGTTCGGAGCTGTCCGACACGTCGTGGGCCAGCGCCGCTGCGCCCGAGGCGGCGGTGTCGGCGTTCGTGGCCGTGCCGGATGCTGGCACGGCGCCGTCGTTCGGTTGGGTGCTGATCGCCGAGGTCCACCACGGGGCAGGCGGAGACGAGCACGGCGACCACGAGTGGGTCGTGCTGACCAACAGCCGCGGTGAGGCGGTGGATCTCGCCGGCTGGCGGCTGGCCGACGAGGGCACGAAGCACTCGTACACCTTCCCGGCCCATACGCTGCCGGTCGGGGGGAGCGTCCGCGTGCACATGGCGCACGGCGAGGATGGCGAGACCGATCTCTACGTCGGGCGCAGCCAGCGCTGGTGGAACAACGAGGGCGACTGCGCCTATTTGTACGACGGCGGCGGCAGGCTGGTGTTCAAGTTTTGCTACGGCTGCGCCGCGAGCGCCTAGACGCTTGCGGCCGACATCAGGCACACGCCCCGGCCGCCTATCCGGCCGGGGCGTTATAGTGATCTTGGGGGAAACGGCGGCGCGTCGATGGCGACGCGGGACGGACTCTGAAGGGAGACGCCGATGGACTTCCGGCTCACCGACGAGCAACAGGCGGCGCGTGACCTGGCGCGCGAATTCGCGGAACGCGAGATCGTGCCGGTCGCCGCCGAGCTCGACCAGCAGCACGCGTTCCCGCGCGAGGTCATCGCCAAGGCCCAGCAGGCCGGGCTCACCTCGCTGACTATCCCCGAGGAGTTCGGCGGGGCCGGCGCGTCGCTGACGACGCTGGCGCTCGCGTCCGAGCAATTCGGCTGGGGCTGCGCCGGGATCGCGACCTCGCTGGGGATCAACACCCTGACGGCCGATCCGATCATCATCGCCGGCAGCCACGAGCAGAAGCGCGAGTACCTGGGCCGCATGACCGAGGGCGCGCTCGGCGCCTACGCGCTGACCGAGCCGGCCGCCGGGTCCGACGTGGCGGCGCTGACGACCCGCGCCCGCCGGGTGGGCGACGACTACGTCCTCAACGGCAGCAAGATCTGGATCTCCAACGCGCCGCACGCCGAGTTCTTCGTCGTCTTCGCTACGACCGACCCGGCCGCCGGGCGCAACGGGATCAGCGCCTTCGTCATCGAGCGCGACACGCCCGGTGTCGACGTCGGCAACCCGCTGCCGAAGCTCGGCCAGCGCGCGTCCCACGCATCCGAGATCTTCTTCAACGACGTCGTTGTCCCGTCCGGCAATCGCCTCGGCAACGAGGGTGATGGATTCCTGATCGCCATGGGGGTCTTCGACCGCTCGCGGCCGATGATCTCGGCCATTAGCGTCGGAGTGATCCAGCGCTGCCTCGACGAGTCGCTGGGCTACGCGACGGAGCGTGTGACGATGGGCCAGCCGATCATCCGGCATCAGTCGGTTGGCAACAAGATCGCCGAGATGGGCATGCGGGCGGAGGCGGCCCGGCTACTGACCTATCAGGCGGCGTCGCTGTACGACGCCGGCGAGCGCAACACGCTCGCTGCCTCCTACGCCAAGGCATTCGCGGCCGACAGCGCGATGTGGGCGGCGAACGAAGCGGTCCAGATCTTCGGCGGCAATGGGTATTCCGAGGAGTTCCCGGTGGCCAAGCTCTTCCGCGACGCCAAGCTGCTCCAGATCTACGAGGGCACCAGCGAGATCCAGCGGGTGATCATGGTCCGCGAGATCGCGCGATCGCGACAGGGCGGGACGGCGAGGACTGGCCGCAGTTGACGCGGCCCCGCACGGGGCGCCGTATAGTACGCATATCCTCCACTTCGACCGGTCGCCGCTAGCGACGGCCGCGAGACAGCAATAACTCCTGACGGCGCGCTGCCCGGCGCGCCGAACCGGCATCAGCGCGGACGGGGAAGGGGCGGGCTATGCGGATCAGGTCCATCGGCGTCGTCGGGGCGGGGACGATGGGTGGCGGGATCGCGGCGCTGGCCGCCTCGGCCGGCATCCCGGTGGTCCTGCTCGACGTGCCGGGCGAGCGCGACCGCGACGAGCCGACCAAGCGTGGCCTGGAGCGCGCGCTGAAGGCCAGGCCGCCCGGCTTCATGGACGCGAGGCGAGCGCGGCTGGTCGAGGTCGGTAATACCGAGGATGACCTGGAGCGCCTGGAGGGCTGCGACTGGGTGATCGAGGCGGTCGTCGAGCAGGCCGCGCCGAAGCAGGCGCTCTTCGCCCGGCTGGAGCCGATTCTGGCCCCTCACGCGATCGTCTCGTCCAACACCTCCGGCATCCCGATGCACGTGCTGACCGATGGGCGCGGCGAGGCGTTCCGGCAGCGGTTCCTCGGCGCCCATTTCTTCAACCCGCCGCGCTACCTGCGCCTGCTGGAGATCATCCCGGCGCCGGAGACGGACCCGGCGGTCGTCGAGGCTATCGAGTCGTTCGCCGACCTGGTCCTCGGCAAGGGCACGGTGCGGGCGAAGGACGTGCCGGGCTTCATCGGCAACCGGCTCGGCGTCTACGGGATGCTCCAGGCGATCCGGCTGATGGAGCAGACCGGCCTGACGATCGACGAGGTAGACGCCCTCACCGGCCCGCTGATCGGCCGCCCGCGCTCGGCGACCTTTCGCACCGCCGACCTGACCGGGCTGGACGTGCTCCAGCACGTCGCTGATGGGCTCAGCGACGCGACCGGCGAGGATTACTCGCTGCCGGACTGGGTGCGAGCCCTGGTAGCGGAAGGCCGGCTCGGTGAGAAGACCGGCGCCGGCTTCTACCGCCGCGAGGGACGGCAGATCCTGACGCTCGACTTGGCGACGATGGAGTACCAGCCACAGGTGGAGGTGCAAACGGCGGAGCTTGGCGCGCTCGCGCGCCTGCCGCTGGACGAGCGCCTGCGCCGGTCGCTGGAGCTTCCCGGCGGGTACGGCGAGATCCCACGCGCCCTGTTTTTCACGAACGCCCCTTAGACAGCGGCGCTGGGCCCCGAGCTGGCCTGGGACATCCTCTCGGTCGATCGGGCGCTGGAGTGGGGGTTCGGCTGGGAGATGGGGCCGTTCCGGCAGATGGACGCCATCGGGCTGGACACGGTCCGCGATGGTGTTCGCGGGCTGGGGCTGGACGAGCCGCAGGTGCTTCGCTCGGCCGGCGATGGGTTCTATGGTTCCGACGATGGCCGGCGGCTGTATCGCGCGTTCGACGGAACGTGGACTCCGCTGCCCGAGCGTCCCGGCGTCGTGAGCCTCGGCCGGCTGAAGGACGCCGGGCAGGTGCTGCATGCCGGGGATGCCGCCTCGCTGATCGACCTCGGCGACGGCGTCGTCATGCTGGACCTGCACTCGAAGCTGAACACGCTCGACGCACGCACGTTCGCGGTCCTCGGCGAGGGTCTGGCGTTGGTCGAGCGGCAGGGTTACGCCGGACTGGTCATCGGCAGCGACGACGCCCGCGCCTTCTCGGCCGGGGCGAACCTCGTGCCGGTCGCGCAGTTGGTCCAGCAGGGGCAGTGGTACGACCTGGAGCGGCTGGTTGACGGCTTCCAGCAGGCGACGATGAGCCTGCGCCGCGCGCCGTTCCCGGTCGTCTCGGCGGCCTTCGGCCTGACCCTCGGCGGCGGCGCGGAGGTCGTCATGCACAGCGACCAGGTGCAGGCAGCGGCCGAGCTTGCGATGGGGCTGGTCGAGTTCGGCGTCGGGCTGATCCCGGCTGGCGGCGGGGCCAAGGAGCTGCTCTTCCGCTTCACCGAGGAGCTCGAGCCGTATATCGAGGCCGACCCGTTCGAGGCCGCCCGGCGCGCCTTCACCCTGATCGCGCTGGCCCAGACGAGCGCGAGCGCGCTGGAGGCGCGGGCGATGGGGTTCCTGCGGCCGCAGGACCGCATCACGATGAACCGCGACCGGCTGATCGCCGACGCGAAGGCGGCCGTGCTGGCGCTGGCGCCGGGCTACGTCGCGCCGGCCGAGCGGCGGATTCGGGCGCTCGGGCGCGACGCGCTCGGCAACCTGCGCTACGCCGTCTGGGCGTTCCGCGAGGCGGGCCAGGCGAGCGAGCACGACGCGCTGATTTCGGAGCACCTAGCGAACATCCTGTGCGGCGGCAACCGCATCCAGGGCACGCCGATGACCGAGCAGGACGCGTTGGACCTTGAACGCGAGGCCTTTGTG
>DAOKZM010000033.1:10367-13657 GCA_035325665.1 Thermomicrobiales bacterium
TCGGCGAGAAACTGGCCTGGGTGCTGGCGGCCGGCGACGGTCCGCCCCGCGAGGTGAGCGAGCAGGACATCCTCGACTTCGAGCGCGAGGCGTTCCTCAGCCTGCTCGGGACCGAGAAGACGCAGGAGCGAATCGCCCACATGCTGCAGACCGGGAAGCCGCTGCGGAACTGACCCGGCGGCCTGAAGGCAGGGAGAGGCATATGCGCGAGGCAGTCATCGTCAGTGCGATGCGCAGCCCGACCGCCCGGGGGAAGGCGGATGGCGCGCTGGCCAGCGTCCATCCGGTCGACCTCGCCGCGACGGTCATGCGGGTGGCGGTCGATCGGGCCGGCGTCGAGCCGGAGGCCATCGAGGACGTGCTCTGGGGCTGCGCGATGCCCGAGGCGGCGCAGGGGCTGAAAATAGCCCGGGTGGCGCTCCTGCGGGCCGGCCTGCCGGTGGAAACGACGGGGGCCACGATCAACCGCTTCTGCTCGTCCGGCCTGCAGACGATCGCGATGGGCGCGCAGGCGATCATGACCGGCATGGCCGACGTGGTGCTGGCCGGCGGTGTCGAGATGATGAGCCAGGCGCCGATGTCCGGCTACCACGCGCGGCTCAACCCAGAGATCACCGAGAGCTACATCGGCATGGGCTATACCGCCGAGCGGGTCGCCGAGCGCTGGGGCATCAGCCGCGAGCAGCAGGACGAGTACGCCTACCACAGCCAGCGCAAGGCGGCCGAGGCGTGGCAGCGCGACGCCTTCGCCGACGAGATCGTGACCATCCCGGCGCCGCGCGTCACCTGGCACGGCGCCGAGCGCGAGATTGAGGACGTGCCGGTCCGCCGTGACGAGACGATGCGGCCGGAGACGACCGTCGAGGGGCTGGCGAAGCTGCGGCCAGCATTCAAGACCAATGGCACCGTCACCGCCGGGAACGCCAGCCCGTTTACCGACGGCTCGGCCGCGGTCGTCCTGATGAGCCGCGAGGACGCCGAGGCGCGCGGGCTGGAGCCGCTGGCCCGCTTCGTCAGCTTCGCGACCGCCGGGGTGGAGCCGGACATCATGGGCGTCGGGCCGGCGAAGGCGGTGCCGAAGCTGCTCGGCCGGCTCGGGATGACGCTGGACGACGTGGATCTGATCGAGTTCAACGAGGCGTTCGCCGCCCAGGTGCTGGCCGTCGTCCACGACCTGGAGATGCCAGAGGACAAGCTCAACGTCAACGGCGGCGCGATCGCCCTCGGTCACCCGCTCGGTGCGACCGGCGCCAAGCTGACCACCAGCCTGATCCACGAGCTGCGCCGCCGCGGCGGCGGGACGGGGCTGGTGACGATGTGCGTCGGCGGCGGCATGGGGGCGGCGGCCATTCTGGAGGTCTACGGCGAGGGTTCTGGCGCTGGCTGACCTTCTCAGAGACATCGAGCGGCTTTTCGTCAACCGTTGTCCGAAGGAGGTTGAACATGCGCGGTCTTATGATGGACTACCAGTTGACCCTCGACGCGATCCTCCGCCGCGGTGAGACGTTCTTCGGCCACAAGGAGATCGTCACCCGGCTGCCCGATCGTTCGCTGCACCGCTACACCTACGCGGACATGGCGCGCCGCGCCCGCCAGCTCGCGCTGGCGCTCGGCGCGCTGGGCGTCCAGCCGGGCGATCGGGTGGCGACGCTCGCCTGGAACCATCATCAGCATCTCGAAGCGTACTTCGGCATTCCGATCATGGGAGCGGTGCTGCATACGCTCAACCTGCGGCTGCCGCCCGAAGACCTCGTCTACATCGTCAACCACGCCGACGACCGCGTGCTGCTGGTGGATCAGGTGCTGCTGCCGCTGGTCGAGCGCATCCGCAGCAACAGCAACATCGGGCATGTCGTCGTCATCGGGACCGACGGGACGGCGCCGGAAGGGATGCTGAGCTACGAGGAGCTGATCGAAGGGCAGGACGCGGCAACGTTCGAGCAGCCGGCGCTCGACGAGCAGCAGGCGGCGGCGATGTGCTACAGCTCCGGCACGACCGGCCGGCCGAAGGGCGCGCTCTACTCGCATCGCGCGCTGGTGCTGCATTCGATGGCCTCGGCGATGGCGGATGGAGTTGCCGTGACCGAGGCCGACGTGGTCCTGCCGGTCGTGCCGATGTTCCACGTCAACGCCTGGGGCCTGCCGTTCACCTCGACGATGATCGGCGCGACGCAGGTCATGCCCGGGCCATTCCTCGACCCGCAGAGCCTGCTCGATCTTCTCGCCCAGGAGCGCGTGACTTTCACCGCGGGCGTGCCGACGATCTGGCTCGGGCTGCTCCAGTCGCTGGACAAGCAGCCGGACGGCTGGGACCTCTCGGCGTTGCGAATGCTGCTGGTCGGCGGCCAGGCAGCGCCGAAGGCGATGATCCAGGGCTTCCGCGACCGGCACGGGCTGGAGGTCGTCCACGCCTGGGGCATGACCGAGACGACTCCGCTCGGAAGTATCTGCCGGTTGCCATCTACGATCCCCGATGGCGTTGATGAGGACGATATTCGTGCGACCCAGGGCCGCGCGTCGGCCTTTGTCGAGATCCGGGCGCGCGGCGACGATGGACTCGTCCCCTGGGACGGCCAGTCGATGGGCGAGCTCGAGGTGCGTGGACCATGGGTCGTCGGTCAGTACTACGACAACGAGGAGGCCAACAGCAGCTTCACCGACGACGGCTGGTTCCGGACTGGCGACATCGTGACCATCGATGCGCTCGGCTACATCCACATCCAGGACCGCCTCAAGGACGTCGTGAAGTCGGGCGGGGAGTGGATCAGCTCGGTCGCGCTGGAGAACGCGCTGATGGGCCACGCCGCCGTCGCCGAGGCGGCTGCCTTCGCGGTGCCGCATCCGCGCTGGCTTGAGCGGCCGATGGCGGTTGTCGTGCTGCGCGAGGGCGCGTCGGTCGAGCCGGACGAGCTGCGCGAGTATCTGGGGGGTGAGTTTCCGCGCTGGTGGTTGCCGGACCGGATCGACGTCGTCGAGTCGATCCCGCGCACCTCGACCGGCAAGTTCCTGAAGTCGGCCCTGCGCGATCAGTACGCCGACGCCTACGGTGGCGCGGCGACCTAGGCGGCGGTTGTCGCGCGACGCACGACGCTCCGAGTGGTTGGCCATGGCGACGACCCTGGGTTCGGGCTTGCCCCGATTCTGTCATCCTGAGCGGATGCGAGGGATCCGTTCCCCAGCGTTCGTTCGCACCCAGCGGGCGGAGAGACGGATCTTTTACTGCGTTCAGGATGACAAGGGGCGGGTCGGCTGTCGACTAAACGGGGTGGCTGGCAAGGCCTTCTGAGACG
>DAOKZM010000034.1:0-2288 GCA_035325665.1 Thermomicrobiales bacterium
CGGCGTGGCGCAGTGGATCATCAAGCCCTCGCACATCGCGAGGCCATCGCGGAGCCACTGAGCTTACCAGCACTCTACTTAGGCTCGGTCGGAGGGGTCATGGTCGTCGGCGTCGGCTACATCTCGGTGCAGCTCGTTGAGAGCCACTCGCTGAAGGAAAAGCGTAGGGTCGTGCGCTCGGTGGTCGAACGGGCGCGCTCGCGCTTCAACGCCAGCGTCGCCGAGGTGGACTACCTCGACTCCTGGCAGATGGCTGGCATCGGGTTCAGCTGCGTCTCCAACTCCAGCGCCCACGCCGACCAGATGCTCGCCGAGATCTTGCGCTTCTTCGAGGGCAACCTCGCGTTCGGCGCCATCGCCGAAGTCTCGACCGAGCTAATCCACGCCGGCTGAGTCATCCGGCTAGCGCGGCGGCAGCGGCACCGTGGCGACGGTCTGGAGCGCGCCGTCGGCGACGAGCAGGGATGCCCCGCCCGGGGCGATAGCGATCCCGAACGGCTGGCGCAGAACTCCCATACCGATCGGCTCGCCGGCCACGCCATTGGTTCCGATCGGGATGACGATTCCCAACGTCGAGGTCGTCGCGTAGACCTCCCCGTCGCTACCAACCGCCAGCCACGGCTCGAAGTACTGCAGCCCGGTCCACTGCGAGATCGGCCAAGCCCCCTCCCAGGCGCCGTCGGCGCTGAAACGGGCGATCCGGCCGTTGTGCGCGTCGGCGACCAGCACCGTCCCGTCGGCGGCGACGGCGATCCCGACTGGCTCGCGGAGCTGGCCCTCGCCGCTGCCGGCGCCACCGAACGCGCGGACGAACGTCCCCTGCTCGTCGAAGACCTGGACGCGCTCGTTGCCGGTGTCGGTGACATACACGAGGCCATCGTGGATGGCGATGCCCCGCGGACCGTAGAACGAGCCCGGCTGCTGCTGGGCGTCGGCGCTGTCCTGGAGGTCGGCGAACTGACCCCAGATGCGGAGCGGCGTGCCGTCGGCGGCGAAGACGACGATCCGGTGGTTCCAGGTGTCGGCGATGTAGACCGAACCGTCGTCAGCGATGGCGATGCCGTTTGGGCCACCACCGCCGGCCGCGGCGTTCAGGCCGAGCTGGCCTGCCCCCGCCCCTGAGGTTCCGAACGCCCGGACGAACGCGCCGTCCGGCCCGAACTCCTGGACGCGAGCGTTCCGTGAGTCGACGACGTAGATCGAGCCGTCCGGCCCGGCCGCCACGCCACGCGGCCCGTTGAGTTGCCCCTCGGCCGATCCGGCGCCGACCCGGTCGGACAAGTTGAACGGGCCGGTCGCCTGGAAGAACGTGTTGGCGATGTCGGGCGTCGCCAGCACCTGGAACTGCCGGGCAGCCGGGTGGTCGTCGAGTGTCCGCTCGATCAGGAAGCCAGCGAACCGCCGCCACTGGTCCGAGTCCACCAAACCGGCCGCCATCCCGCTCCAGTCGGGCGAGTCGTAGGCCGGGGCGAGCTCGTGACCATACTGGTACGTCTGGCCGCGCAGGCCGGGCGCGACCGCCTCGGCGTCCCGTGACCCGTCGAGGATAACGACCTGCGCGTCGGCCGGCGCCGACTCGACCGCGGGATCGAAGATCGTCAGGCGCGGGTAATTGCGGAAGTACCAGGCGAACGGCTGCTCGACCTCGACGTCGACGGCGATCCGCAGGCCGTGGCCGCCGGCCGGGTCGCGCGAGTCGCGCTGTGCCATCGTCAGGTCACGCGAGAGCCGCTCCAGCCGCCCGACGACGATCGGGATGTCGGCCGAGAGGGCATGTGTCGCCAGCGTATCACCCGGGTCGCCGGGTCGCTCTGAGGCCGCCAGAACGCTCGACCGGAGCGTCAGAGCGCCCAGCAGTAGTAGCCCCGCCGAGAGTACGATCACGAGCCGGTCGCCCTGCACGCGCCGGCCGAGGGCCGACAGCGCGAACGCCAGCGGCACGATGGCGACCAGCACGAGCAGCACGAATCGCAGCAGCCAGTCAAGCGTGCTCGACCCGGCGCCGCTCGTCAGCAGGCCTTCGAGACTCAGGACAGCCGCAAACATCAGGAGCACCGCCAGCAGGTACAGCGTCGCCGGCCCGCGCCGGTATTCACGCCAGGGGAGACGCGCGGTGAGGTGTGCCGCGCCGGTCGCCGCTAGCAGCGTCAGCGGGACGACGACCGTCACCCAGGACGCCAGCGACCCGGCGCCGAATAGCGACGCGACGCCGAATGCAACCGCCGACCAGATCACCGCCGCCCGCGTCAGGCGCTCGCCGCGCGTCGCGACGAGCGCGACCGCGCCGA
>DAOKZM010000034.1:2298-11493 GCA_035325665.1 Thermomicrobiales bacterium
AGCGTGCCAAGCTCGCTGAGGTGCTCGTCCCACAGCCGGCAGAGCAGCTCGCCGAGCGCGGCGGTGAAGCTGCCGGGTCGGGTCAGGAGCACCGTGCTCGCCAGCACGACCGTGGCGAGCCCGGCGACTGCGGCCGGCAATGCCAGCGTCTTGCGTCGTTCCGGGGTGTTCCCGACCGCGTCGGACACCAGCAACGCGCCGAGCCACGCGACAGCGGCGGCGATGATCCCGAACGGATGGCTGAGCGCCATCACCGCCGTCGCAACGCCGGCCAGCGCCGGCCAGCCGAGCGAGCCGCTCGAGCCGGATCGGACCACCGCGAGGAGGACCACCATCGTCCCTAGCGCGACCAGCGTCGCGCCGTCCACCGTGCGGGCCGCGACGACCAGTGTCGGTGAGAACGCGGCCAGGACGAGGCCGCTCGCCGCGACCTCCCAACCGAGCCGCCGGGTGAACGCGAGCCAGAGCAGCACTGCGACGATCCCCGCGACCGCGAAGCCGACCCGGACGATCGCGTCGTTCGCGCCGCCGGCGAAGATTGCCAGCGCCGCCCATTCGACCGTCGTCGCCACGCCGTGCAAGTCGTCCGGCAGCGCCTCGCCGCGCACGAGCCGGTAGGCGTCGGTCGCCGCGTTGGCGCCGGACACCGACAGCGGCCAGCGGTCGAGGCCGGCCAGCCGCAGAAGGACCGCGGCCGTGGCGGCGATGCCGGCCAGCGCCCAGCGTCCACCAGCGAACGGCAGATCGATCGCCCGGTCCAGCACGCTCGGCTCGGTCGCAGACTCGGTTGGCCAGAGGTCGTCGTCCAGCGGGAGGTCGCGGCTCAAGCGGTCGACACCCTTCCGTCTTCTAGTAGCGAATCGCGTCCCACGTTGTGAGCAGGTCGTTGCGGACGTAGACGCGGAAGTTGTATGAACCGATCGGTGCCCAGAGCTCGCGATAGGCGACGAGGCGGAACATCTTCGCCTGCTCGGCCGGCTCGCGCATGCCCCAGATCGAGCGCCACACACTGGCGACGACGTCGCCGGCCGAGAACGGCCCCTCCTCGTCGGTCTGGTAGTTCTGCCGGTCGGCCTTGTTCAGTTCGGGCGCGATGGCAAACTTGCGGTACGTCTCGTCCTCGGGGAACCACCAGCGCATGGCGTATTCGGTGAAGGTGTACCCCTCGAGCATCTGTAGATTCTCGGTCGTGAGGTTGTCGTTGGCGATCACGACGATCGGGGCGTCCGGGGGCTGGGTGATCGTCGTGCCGAAGAAGCGCCGGTTGGGATAATCGCGCAGGTACCACTGGAATGGCCACGACGTGCCGGAGTCGTAGGCGATCGCCATGTCCTTGCCGCCGGTCAGCTCCCGCGATAGCGTCCCGATCTCGCTCATCGCCCGCGGCACGTCCGGCGAGGTCTGGACGTAGATCAGCATGTCCTTCGGGACGTCCCCCTCCTGGTACGACAGGCGGAAGCCGACGTGCGCCTGAGCGGCGAGCAGCATCGCGACGGCGCTAAGGCCCAGCACGCTGGCCCCCAGCCGCGGCCCCATCCGAACGATCGTCCATACCGCCAGCGCGAGCAGCGCCAGGATTGGTAGATAGAGGACCCAGGGATTGTCGGCGGCGGTCGGCCGCATCTGCCGCAGGAGCGCGCCACTCTCCTGGCGGACCCACGGGCCGGCGCTGCCCCACGCCCAGAGCGCGAACCAGCTCGCAGCCAGCAGCGGCACGCCCGCGGCAGGGACCCAGACGATGCGTGACGGCAGCCGTCCCTCACGCGCCGCGCGCTCGAGTGCCTCGGCCGCCGAGCCGACGACCGACGCCGCCAGGATCGCCAATGGCAATGCGGTGTGGACGCTCAGCCAGGGCATCTTCTCACCGGCCCAGGAGTAGATTGCGAGATTCAGGACGACCCAGTAGATGGCGAACCCGCGGAGGTAGGTCCGCGGCCCGACCGGCCAGCGATGCAGCACTGCCGGGATCAGGCGTCGCAGCGTCACGACGATAGCGACCGGGAAGAGCAGTACGCCGACGAACTCGTACTGCGCCATCAGCAGCAGGTAGTAGAACCAAGGCTGGTCCGCCCGCTGGACGTCGTGCTGGCCCAGCCAGTAGCCGAGCGCGCCGACCGTGCCGCTGGCCAGCCCGGGCATGTTGGTGAACAAGCTGGTGTAGAGGGCAACGAACGCGGCTAGCCCCAGTCCGATTGCCAGCCAGAGCGTGCGGCGGCTCGTTAGGAGCGTCAGGACAGCCGCGGCGGTCGAACCCTCCGGCTGGTCCCCGAGCACCCCGCGGAGCCAACCCACCGCCTCGGGATTGCGCGCGCGATCCAGGGCGCCGAGGACACCGACGGTCCCGAGGACGAGCACCCCGACCGCGGCGAGGAACGTCGGGTGGACGACCAGATCGATCGCGAAGGCGCGGATGTTGTCGCCGGTCGGGTGTTCCCACGGGATGCTCGGCAATCCCGGCGCGCCGAGTCGAGGCATCAGCAGCCAGACGAACGCCAGCCCCGCGACCGTCGCGACCACGATGCCGAACGCGGCTCGGCTGACCTGCCAGGTAACGACCGCCAGCACGAACGTGACGAGGATGAAGGCGATGATGAACGAGACCTCCATCGTCGCGAAGAGCAGCCCGGCCATGATCCCGACGGTGATGACCCAGCGGCGCTCCGGCCTCTCCAGGTAGCGCAGGCAGGAGATGACAATGGCCAGCGTCGCGACGAGGACGAACGGGTCGTGGCGGATGTAGCGCGTGTAGTAGAGGATCGACGGCGAGAGAAGCAGGAAGGTCGAGCAGGCCAGCGCTCCCCAGCGCCCGAGCTGGTTCGGCCCACGCAGCAGCGCCGGCATCAGCACGAGCACCACGCCGAGGATCGCTGGCCAGAGCCGCGAGACGTAGTCGTTGTCACCAAAGAGGAGGAACGCCATCGCGTCGGCGTGGAACAGCGTCGGCCCGTGCATCAGCGGGTCGTGCACGTAGCCGTCGCCGACCGCGTACAGCCAGGAGAAGTAGGCGTGAAGGCTCTCGTCGTGGTGCAGAGCGCGCGACGATAGGTCCCAGAAGCGCGTCAGGACGGCCAGTGCGCCAAGGATGATGTAGAGAACCACTTCGATCGTCAATCGAAGCCGTGGACTACGGGCGGTCGCCACCCGTTCTGGCGTCCGCGGGACGGGATCATAAGCCGCATCGTGGCCGCCGGCCGCGCCGGCGGTGGCGGATCGTGGCGATGCTGCGAAGATGATCCGCCTCGGGCGCGTATGATTCATCGTGAGATCGTTATCCCGCCGCGTTCGCCGCCGGAGATGGGCCGGCGATGCGCTGCTAACCATATCTGTCCACAGGCGTCGACGCCCGACGTAGTGTACACAGCGCCTCTACGGGCTGTCAGACGCGATCGGGCCACGGCGCCGCGGCCGTTGGATGTGACAAGCCGTCTCGCCGCAGAGCGATACGCGCGGAGAGGACGCAGGACGTGTCGGAGCTGTCGAACGCACCGGAGGTGGGATCGGTTGCGGCCGGACCGTCGGGGACGGCGCGGCTGTTCGTCGTGTCAGACGGAGGCGGAGCGACGGCCGAGGCGGCCATCGACGCGGCGATGGTCCAGTTTCCGGGGACCGAGTTCGCGATCACCCGCCGGCCGGGCGTGCGCTCGCGCGACCAGGTGCTGAGCGTCGTGCGCGAGGCGTCGGCGGCTCAGGGAATCATCGTCCATACCATCGTAATCCAGGAGATCCGGCAGATCCTCGTCCGCGAGTGCCGCCAGCGGATCATCCCGCACTTCGACCTGATTGGCCCGCTGATCGGCCATATCTCGCAGCAAGTCGGGATGCGGCCGGTCCTCCAACCGGGGATCTCGCGCGGCATCGACACCGACTACTTCCAGCGCATCGACGCGATCCAGTTCACTGTCCAGCACGACGACGGGCAGAATTCCGGCACGCTCGACGAGGCCGACCTGGTGCTGGTGGGAGTATCCCGGTCGTCTAAGACACCGCTCTCGATCTTCCTGTCGATGCCTTCCGGGCGCGTGGCCAACACCCCGATCGTTCTGGGGGTGCCGCCGCCGCCGCAGTTGCAGACGATCGACCAGCACAAGATCGTCGCCGTGACGATCGATTCACCCTATCTGCTGGAGATCCGCCGCAATCGGCTGCAGGCGCTCGGCCAGCAGCTCGACGGCGAGTACGCAGACCCGGACAAGATCGACGAGGAGATGACCTACTTCCGGCGGATCGTCCGCAGCGGCTACCCGTGGCCGATCGTCAACATCACCGGCAAGTCGGTCGAGGAGGCGGCCAAGGAGGTCATCGCGATCATCGAGGCCCAGCGCGCGCTCGAGGACCCGCTCTACGGAACACCACTGCCAGCGCCGCCGCTGCGCGGCGACGAGGAGCGGCCCTGATGCCAGACGGATTCGGTCCGGTAGACGTCAGGCTAGTCTTTCTTCTTGAACAGCCCGCCTGCCGCATCGCTGAGCTTTCCACCCAGTCCCGATGGGATCTTGTCCGAGAACTGGCCGAGTCCCGGGATCTTCTCGGCCAGTCCTCGGATCTGTTCGTCCGAGGCGTTGTCGGCGAGAAAGTCGGTGAAGATCCCCACCGCCTTCTGTGCCTGCTCGGCGCTCAATCCGGCCTTCTCCTGCAACTGCTGAAGAAGCTGATCCATCAATACCCCCTCCATTCGAGTCCGGCGGCCAACCTCGCTGGCTCGGCCGCGACAACAACACGCTACAGCGTCGTGTCCTCAACGTCGTACGCGCGCGTCTCGGCTTCGCTGGCCGTCAGGTTGAGTCGGATCATGTCGCCGTCCACGTAACTCACCCAGTCCATCGGGATCCGGATGTCGTGGGTGAAGATCAGCCCCTTCTTGACCAGGAACCCCGTGATCTCACCGTCCGTGCCGAGGTAGACCTCGTCCACGCTGCCGAGCTTGTCGCCATCTGCGCCGACGACGTCGGTGCCCGTGCTGATGAGGGTATCCGTCTCTTCGAGATTGGACCGATTCTCGACGATCGGCGCGTCGGACGGCGCGGCGTCGTAGAAGCTGTCGTCACGACCCTCGTATCCCCGTCCGGCGTATGGTGCGCCGTACAGGTAGAGGCCGCCCCCGCTCGGATTCGCCTGGACGAATGGCAAGGAGTGGTAGTCGTCGTGCGGAACTTCGACGTATTGCTGCTGGACATAGGTCGGCAACTGCTCTGCCTCACGCTTTGGCAGGTCGAGCTGGAGGCTGCCACCTGACTGTGCGGCGACCATTGACACGTCGACGATGCGGTCTTCGCTGCCGAAGAAGCCGCCGCTGACGATCATCTCTGTGATCTGCTTCGAGTTCGCGTCGAGTACGAGCCGCTCGACCGTGCCGAGCTTTTCGCCGTCGGATGTCAGGACATCCATCCCCAGATCGATGCGCATTGGATCCTCCGCTCCTGTGTCTCATGGTCGTTTCCTGCGGTCAGTGGACGCAAGCGATATGCCACCCACTGAGCCGGGGGCGCGTATCCTGCCATGGTGGCGGGAGCGACGAGCGGGCGGGCGAGGATGGGAGAGCACGATGATCGTGGAGCCGACGGAGCCGGCATCGACCGGCCGGGAGAACGACACGAGGCAGTCGGCAGCGCGCCGGGCGGCGCCAATCTACCTGGCGCTGCTGTTCGCCATCCTGACCGTTGTCGCCGTCATGCTGCTTGTCAAGCTGACCCACGTGCTGCTGATCATCTTCATCAGCGGCCTCTTCGCCTCGGCGATCTCGGGGCCGGCCGCCCGGCTGGAGAGGATGCGCGTTCCGCGGCCGATCGCCGCGCTCTCGATCTATCTTGCGTCGCTGGCCGTGGTGGTGGCGATCGGCTGGTACGTCGTCCCGCCGCTGGTCTCGCAGCTCGCCACTCTGGTGGACAAGGCGCCGGAGTACGCCGACCGCTACGAGAATCTGCGGACGCGCTACGAGGAGTTGCGCCAGGACTACCCGCAGCTCGGCAGCTTTGACGATCAGATCGGCGGATTCCGCGAGCGTCTGGTTGAGGGGATCGGCAGCCGGCTGATCGACCTGCCGTCCCGCACGTTCACGGTCTTTCTCGATGTCCTGGCCGTCTTCGTCATCTCGATGCTGCTGCTCTCGGCCCGCGAGCAGATTCGCGACCTGATCCTCTCCACCGTCCACCCGGACCACCGCGACAAAACCCATGACGTGCTGAAAAAGATGTGGGACCGGATCGGGCACTATATCCGGGCGAAGATCATCGTCATGGCGATCATCGGCGCGCTGACCTACGTCGCGCTGCTGCTGATCGGGGTGCCGTTCCCGCTGGTGCTGGCGATCGTTGTTGGCTTCGGCGAGGCGATCCCGCGCGTCGGCCCGTGGCTGGCGCGCATCCCGCTGCTGGGCATCGCGCTGCTCCAGGGTTGGCAGACGTTCGCGCTGACCTTCCTGGTCTCGATCGTGATCGAGAACGCCAAGGGCTACGCGATCTCGCCGTTCGTCGAGGGGGACCAGCTCGACATCCACCCGTTGCTCGTGTTCACCTCCGTGCTGGTTGGCGGGGCGCTGCTCGGTCCGGCCGGCGCGTTCATCGCCGTGCCGACCGCGGCGATCGTCCAGGTGCTTTTCGAGGAGGTCATTCTTCCCTGGCGGCTGCGGCAGATCGGCGCGCCGCAGGTCGGCGAGGGGGCGTCGCAGGGGGATGGCTGAACGGAGGGGTGACGCGGCCGGCGCTCATCCCGGCGCCGGCCGGTCGTGTAGCTCGTGCGTTAGGAGTCGCCGACTCTCGCGCCGTCGAACGACTCTTCGCGGGCGTTGCGCCGGATAAAGGTGAGGTACTCGTCCTTCGTCATCGGCGGCTTGCTCGTCTCGAGGATGTGCCTGGCCGTCTCGGCGCTGCCCGCCAGCAAGTCGATGACGGTCATCGCCATCAACTTGGCCGGCAGGATGTAGGCCTGGTACTGGTCCTCGATCGCCCAGTCCGAGCCGTGCCCGGCGCCGGAGAAGCCGCGGACGTGCGGGTGGAGCGCCGGCATGATGTGGGCGATGTCGCCCATGTCGGTCGAGCCGGTCCGGTGGCCCGTGTCCTCCCAGTCGTCCTCACCGTAGAACGACAGGAAGTTGTCCTTGAACAGCCCAGTCATCTGTTGGTCGTTGAACAGCGGCATGTAGCCCGGCAGCGTCGTGATCTCGACCTGCGCGCCGAGTGCGACGGCTCCGGCCCGCAGCGCGCGGTCGACCTTGCGGCCGGCGTCCTCGATCGCCTCGGCGGTCTTGCCACGGACCATCGTCTCGAAGCGCACGTCGTTCGGGATGACGTTGACCAGGTCGCCGCCGCGGGTCAGGATCGGGTGGATGCGGACGGTGTCCTCGTCCTTGAACGTCTCGCGCTGAGCGTTGATCGAGGCCAGCGCGATCTCGGCGGCGTAGAGCGCGTTGATCCCGCGGTGCGGCGCGCCACCGGCGTGGGCCGCCTTGCCGACGAACCGTGCCTGCTTGCCGATGAAGCCGTTGTTCGACGCGCCGACTCCGGCGATCGCCTGCATGTTCTGGCTGCTGGCCCCGTGGACCATCATCGCCATGTCAACGTCGTCGAACGCGCCGAGCCGGATCATCTCGCTCTTGCCGCCCAGGAACTCGGTCTTGCCCTCGCGGCGGAGCTGGACGCGGTAGTCGATCTCGACGTACTCCTCGGCTGGGACGGCGAAGAAGGCGACGTTGCCGGCCAGCTCGGCGAGCACGCCCGACTTGATCAGGCCGTTGGCGACGCCCAGCATCGTCGTGATCTGGGCGTTGTGGCCGCAGCAGTGCGCCGCGCCGGTCTCGGGGTTGGCGAACTCGTGGTCGGCGACCAGCCCCGAATCCAGCTCGCCGATGACGCCGACCGTCGGCCCGGCCGACCCGCCGGCCACGACCGTCTTCGGCCCGGTGACGGCGATCTCCTCGTGGTAGCCGAGGCCGAGCCGCTGGAACTCCCCGGCCCCGATGTTGGCCGTCCTGAACTCCTTGAAGCCCAGCTCCGGGTCACGGTAGATGCGCTCACCGACGCTGATGAGATGGTCGGCGTTACGGTCGATCTCCTCCAGGACGCGCTGCTTCAGCTCTTCGTGCTGCATGGTCTCCCTCGTTCTCCCTCCCCATTCACGGGTGGCCTGGTCGGGGATGTTCGCCGAGAGCACGCGGTTCGTCAACGGCTGAACCTCGGCGCTATCCCAGGGCTGTCGACGCGATAGCAACCGTCTTACACGACAGCGTCGATTGGCCGGTTACGCGCTCTCGCTCGGAGAGCTTCGAGTTCTTCTGACGGTGCGCCGACAGTCTTGGCCGAGTGGCTCGCGGACTTCAGGTGCGTCTAGCGTCCTCTCCTCTAGCGGGTTACAACAGTCTGGTCTCGCTAGCTGAAGTCGACATAGTCTTTGTTTAGTGATACCTTGGCGTTGCACCCGACATGTGATTGGAGCGGTCTGCGTGGCGCCGCACTTCTCGCTTCGATGGTCTTTCGCCATCATCGTGGCGTTACTGATGGCATCGTACGGCGCTACGGCAGTCGTGCTGCCGAGCGCGCTGGTTATCACCGGAGACCGCCCCGCGTTTCGCGGGCGGGAGGTCGACGTATCCAACTACGGGTCTGGGGCGACGATTGGAACATCGCAAACCATACACGCTTTCATACGCGTCCTTCGAGCTGATTCAGTCCCGCTCCATCACCACCAGGGAGCGTTTCGTCCAAACCGATTGGTCGAGACAAGATTCCTGCGGTTCAACGACATCCGTCTTCTGGGAGTCCTACAATCCTGATCGCGGCATTCCATACATTAACAAGTGCCGTGAGTACTTCCCGACTGGCGACAAGGACTACTACAACGAGTACGATGGCAGCCCAGGAACGTACTATTGGTGCAACGGATACCAAGGAACGGTGTTGCACTGCGAGTATGCGACGTCAACTGGATTCGTCACGGCTAACAAGATAGTCGCGTATGGTGAGGTAAGCCCACACCCACCGAGCGTCCACGTGGTTATGGGAAACGTTGGCAGAAGTCAGGCACTCTGGCTGACCAATGTCAAATACAAGGTGAACCAGGCTGGCACTCTGTGGAACTACGTCCAATCCGGCACAGGAGCAGGGCGTAGTTACGCAGCCTGCAATTACGATCCTTGTCCGTATTTCCCATTCGTATGGTTACGCCGCTTCAGTGCTGTGGGTCTTCAACTATAGTGACTGGAGT
>DAOKZM010000034.1:11573-13525 GCA_035325665.1 Thermomicrobiales bacterium
ATGACTCACTTCAGCGGCCAGCAGCAGAAGCGTCATCAGAAGTCAACGGTGGCTGGCGCGATCTTCTTCGGCCTGCTACTGTCGCTGCTCCTTATCGCCTTCGCAATCCAGCTCTTCGGCCGGTCGGGCGGTGATGGTCGCCGCTCTGCGGTGGGGATATCGCCAACGACCGGCGGCGACGCAGCCGCAACAATGATAGCGACAGGCATTCCGGGGTCAAGTGAAGTTGCGGTGACGCCGCTCGTCCCCATCTCGATCATTACATCGGCTCCCGGTACGATCATCACCCTGGCGGCGGCGCCGTCTGGCGAACTCACATTGGTATCGGCAGGGTCCACATCGCCAATCTCCGTGGAACAAGCGCTTCGAGCGGTGTACGACAGGGGTGTTCCGTTCGCTCTGGGTGCTGCTCATAACTGGCAGATTCCGACGATCTCGGCTGCGTTCGGCCTAGCGACGTTTGGCGAGAAGGCGCCCGACGGCTCCTGGGTCGGCGATCGAAATATACAGCTCCCTAGGGACAAAGTGCTCGACCACATCGAGAATCGCCCGATGTGGATTCTTGACTACGGAAATACGACCGCCTACGGGTCGCGCGCTCGCTTTGCGAACTCCGTGTACGCCGTCGATGCTGAGACCAGAGCCGTGTTACTGATCTGGTTCTATAACGTCACCGGAAAGTACGGCGCGCCGGGAGGGGGTATTGGCACTCCGGCATCGTAGAGTGTATCCCCGACTTCGGCTCATCAGCCGTTGCGAATCTTTTCCGATAGCGAAGCGCGTATCCGTTGCGCACGCTGGATGGACCCATTGTCAGCCGCCTATAACAGCCGGACGACCAGGCGCCAGACACGGTAGAAGGCGAGTGCGGGCCACGGGTCGGCCAGCCGGCCGCCTGGGTAGTGACGCAGGACGGCTTCGACGAACGGCATCCCGTAGCTGTCGGCGAGGTAGAGCAGGTCGCGGGCCGGGTCGCCGAGGACGACCCCCTGGAAGTCGATGATGCCGGTTACTACGAAGGTGGCCGGGTCGACGAACGCATGGTCGACCGAGACCTCGCCATGCAGGAGGACCGGATCGGACTCGCCGCGTGCGAGGTGGTCGACGACCAGCGCTACCAGCCAATTGAGGGTCTGGGTGTCGAAGAGCGACGTCCGCGCGAGCGCGGTAAGGTCGGCGGAGCGACGGGCCAGCGTCAGCATGTCCTCGCGACGTCCGCGCGAGCGCGGTAAGGTCGGCGTCATAATGCGAAGCGGCGGGACCGGCGCGCATGCCGTCCTCGGTGGCGGCGAAAGGATACCAGCCGGTGGGGATGCCGGCGGCTACGACGATTGCCGCCGGTAGCTCGTGCATCTCGCCGAGGAACGTGCCGATCGCCATTGCCGCGGCGTCGTACTACAAGGGCGTCATCGAGTCGAGCATTACGGACAAAAGTGGAACTCCCGGCACGCGCCGGACGAGAAGAAACTTCCGGCCGTCCGGAAGGATCCCTCTTGCGCCAGGCTCGGGCACGGCAAGGCTCGCGCGCGGCGCGACGCGCGGGACTATTCGCGCGGTGCGGCCGAGGCTTTGTCCAGCCTCATCGGTATGCGCGACGAGCACGAGCCATCCATCTCCGGCGTCCCAGTAATCGCCCCCGTCGACCAGCAGTAGTTCGTCCAGACGAAACTGGCCGGATTCGAGGTGGCGTGCGACGTCCGCCTGGCCCATGGGAACCCCTCAGGAACGAGCGCGAAAGACAAAAGCGCGGCCCCACGATATGGGGCCGCGCGAGTGTAGCGCATACGGGATTCGAACCCGTGATCTCCGCCTTGAGAGGGCGGTGTCCTAGGCCGCTAGACGAATGCGCCACGTTTCGCCGTCAGGCCGTCGGGAGTATAGCAACCCCCGTTCCGGCCTGTCAAACACGCAATCCCGGGAGTCGGATCCCGTTCGTCGGTCACCATCGACCG